>NZ_BOVK01000032.1 GCF_018403685.1 Xylanibacillus composti | reverse complement strand
GTTTGATGCAAGGCTAGTGAATCTACTGGTCTTATTGCGCTCATAATGCATGTCTGCCGCGTGGCTTTACCGTAATAGATACAAATATTCCCGTTACTAGCCTGAATCGGTGAGTTCAAGCGGCAATAAGACCAAAGATTCCACTAATTTGTGTATGCGCCTATGGTGGTCCGAATCGACTGCATAGACTCAGCCTTATGACTATGACGGCCGTCCGCATGACGCCGCATTCGAGCCACGTGCCTGCGCCGCATCCCATGTGCCTTGATCGTATTGTCAGCATTCGCTTTACCGTATTTGCCGAACCAACTATGTTCACGCGGTTTGATCCGCCGCATTCGCCAATCAGCAGTGCACATGTCACCAGCTCCGCGAGCGTTGACATATAGCGCTGCTGATTGCATAAAGCGCGAATGCGCCAAAACCGCTGCTCGTTAGGCTTTGATGCGGAAGCTGGCATATTCCTTCAAGGTTTCGATGGCAAGACGAATACGATAGCCGCCGCCATCCAAACCTTCGATCTCCTTGACCTGGATGCTGCCTTCCGCATGCATCGGCTCAACCGCAGGCTCCACGGAAACGGGCAGCGTCAGTTCCACCTCGATGTGGTGCAGCGGGATGATTTCCAGCACCGGTCGGAAAGGTGCAGATGTGGTGTTGATCGCATGGACCACATAGTCACTGCTGTCGGCAATCCGATTCAATTGGAAGTGCACGCTTTGCGGCGCATTGGATTTCAGCTTCTGTGCGCCACCGAGCAGCATTCGGCATGCATTGGCAAGCAAGGTCCGGAAGTCTTGATGGCCGTGCATCCAAACTTGCTTGTCAACCCCGAATGGGAAGTAGACGGATTGCCCCTGTCCGTAGTTGTGAACGACGCAGGTCGGGAACTTGGTCTCAAAGCTGCGCGGCCAAGCCCGCTCAGGCGACTGCGGATAAATTTGCGGCACGAAGGTAAGCGGGCACACAGCTCCATCCTTCGGACTGACCAGCAGATTCGTCCCCCAGTTCGCCAGCAGTTCCGTCTGTTCAAAGCCTTGCGTCATCGGATGCGCCTGGGCATGCTTGACGTACTGGTAGCCGTAGTGGGAGCCATCCTTGCGCAATCCGGTGAAGCTGCAGCCGAACACTTCGCCAAGGCCGAAGTCATTGCGTTCGCGGCCGTGCTCGTCATACAAAGAAGTTTCATAGGTAGAGATGATTTTGCCTCCTCCATGCACATATTGCCGGATTAAGCGGATCTCTTCATCTGACAGACAAGCGCCGTTCGGAATGACAAGCACTTTCACCTTGCTAAGCGTTTCTTCGGACAAGTCCTGATCCAACAGGAAGTTGTATTGCAATTTCTCACCCAACAGCATCTGCTCCAGCCCGATGATATGAGTAATGTAGGCGTCCTTCTGGCGGTCTGCTTTGTTGAATGTGTTGTTGCTGGCGCGAGAATAGAAGATCGTGACATCTGCTTCCGCATGCTGGGCGGACAAAATATCCTCATACTTCTCCATATAGGCGTAGATATCTTGACACAATAATGCATTGCGGCGGTCATAGGTTGCACCGGGGTGCTGGCCGTTAAAGGTTACATCCCAGACGGAACCGCCGGAACTGACTGCCTCCCACAGCCAAATGCGCGTTTCCGGCACGGAAGAGGCGACATAGCGAAGCTCATTGTTGGTGCCAAGATGTCCGAACAGCATAACCGGTGTCTTGTCCGGTTCCAGTCCTTTCAGGAACTTGATCAGGGTGGACGGGGCGTTCAGCGGCTCGTGATTGGCCGTAAACAGCGGCGTGACCAAGAAATCGAAATGGTCCTTGACTTGATAAAGGTCAGAGCTGTTTTTCGTATACGTCTCATAGAATAAACCGAAAATTTCTGCGCAGTATATTTTGTCTTCGCCGTATTTCTTGATGACCTTCCGATAACGGGCCAGATGCTCATTCAAGTTGCCCGCCTTCCATGCACGGTATTCATCATAGCTTGCGTCTGCGAAGTCGCCGCCGCGCGGGAGCTCCTTGCCCATTTCCTCCCGGTAGCGCGTGCTGCATCTTTCACAATAGCAGACGCGGTTTTGGAACGGAGCATTCTCCCAAATGCCGTCGATATCGTAGCGTTCCAGCAATATCTCCGAAAGCTTGAAGGCATGCTCGTTCCGGTAATAACTCAAATAGCATGGCGCATACAGCGGATTCGGAATATGGGGAAGATCGGCCCAGAACATCGGCTGCCCGTGCTCGTCCATGGCGAACCAGTCCGGATTCAGATCATAAATCTTTTTGTCGACACCGCGAAAATCCATGCGCACTATGACCTTGATGCCGCGCTTATGGCAGGCTTCCGTAATGTCCTTCAATATATCTTGATCGGCGCTCATAAACGGATTGGGATTGGCCGTTTCCAAATCATGGCGGAAGAAATCGATAATGCCGCCGCCATTAATGATGAACGTATTGGCATGTACACTTTCCAAATAATGGGCAATCGCTTCCGCATTATAGTCAACAATGTCCGGTTCGCGCAACACCGTTTGAATCATGCGCAGCTGCTTTTCGTACCATTTCTTATTCTCCATGCGGGGAATCCTCCTTGTAGCTGGGTTGAGCCATTATGCTTAACGAATCGCCTGAACCGGATTGCTAAGGCTGCCAATGCCTTCAATCGTGCACGCCACCGCATCGCCATCGCGCACCATATCCGCGCCGGCCGGCGTGCCAGTCAGGATAACATCGCCCGGCTGCAGGGTCGTAAAGGTGCTGATGTAGGCAATCATTTGATCAACAGGCATAATGATCCGCTCCATCAGACTGTCCTGCTTCATGACGCCGTTGACAGCAGCTTGAATGCGCGCCGAACGGTAATCAAAGTTCGTCTCGATCACGGGGCCAAGCGGACAGAAGGTATCGAAGGATTTGCCGACAGTCCAGTGACCTTCCGGATGAAAGAACTGCAGGGCCGCGAGGTCATTGGCAACCGTGTAGCCGAAGATGACCTCCTCCGCCTGATCCGGGCGGATGCGGGATGCAGTGCGTCCAATAATAACAGCAAGCTCCGATTCAAATTTGACTTCTGCTACGCCTGGCGGGAGCAGGATCGGCTCATCAGGCCCTATGACCGTCGACAGCGGTTTCATGAAAAAAATAGGGAGGTCGGGAACTGGCGGCTTGACTTGGCCTTCCGCGACGAAGTTTTTGCCGATGCCGATAATATTGCCCGGCTTTAGCGGAGCATGCAAGCGCACATCCGCGAGCGGATAAACTTCCCCGGTCGGGGACTTGTCGCCGAATAGATCGCCGGCAAAGGCGCGGACGGTCGTTCCGTCCAGGATGCCGCCGCGCACTTCATTGCGGTCGGGAAGAGAAAATCGAATCAGCTTCATGGGTCACAACTCCTTTGTCATCGATCGCTTGCTTTGTTCTATATATTGAACAATGTTTCCTATGTGGCATTAGCTTTATAGTCTTACATTTTGAATACGTTGTCAATGCGTATTTCCGCTAGATAGGGGGGCGAATAACTCTCTATGATTTTGATCTGCTGCCCAGATTGCGTGTTGACATTTTTCCAAAGGGGCGCTTACAATGACTGTAATGAATACGTATTCAAAATAACCAGAAGGAGTCAATCATGGCTAAAATCATCAAGAGCGGAAAAAGTCTGGAACAGCTGCAATCCGAACAAGCCCGGGTGACAGCAACCGTGCAGGACATGATTCATGAAGTCGAACAGCGGGGAGACGCCGCGGTCAAAGCGTATTCCAGCAAGCTGGACAAGTGGGAGCCGGATGCATTCCGCCTTACGGGGAAACAAATTGAAGAGGTGATGCAGGCGGTCGCGCCCAAAGCGAAGGAAGATATCCGCTTTGCGCAAGAACAGATTCGAAGATTTGCCGAGCATCAGAAAGCCAGCATGCGCGACATAGAAGTAGAGACATTGCCTGGCGTTATTCTCGGTCACAGGCATATTCCTGTCAACAGCGTGGGCTGTTACATACCGGGCGGACGCTACCCGATGGTGGCCTCTGCTCATATGAGCATCCTGACGGCGAAAGTAGCGGGAGTGAAGCGGGTCATTGCTTGCACGCCCCCGATCGACGGACAAATTCCGAAGGAAACAGTGTGCGCCATGGCGATGGCGGGTGCTGACGAGATTTATATTTTGGGCGGTGTGCAGGCACTAGCCGCTATGGCGATCGGCACAGAAACGATTGAACCGGTTGACATGCTGGTCGGACCGGGCAACGCATATGTAGCGGAGGCCAAACGCTTGCTATTCGGACGTGTAGGCATTGACTTGCTCGCCGGCCCGACGGAGACGCTCGTGATTGCCGATGAAAGTGCGGATGCGGAAATGATCGCCTGCGATATACTGGGGCAGGCCGAGCACGGTCCGACTTCGCCTGGAGCGCTGATTACAACTAGCGAAGCGCTGGCGCACGAAGTGATGAAAGAAATCGAAAGACAGCTGGAATCATTGCCGACAGCAGATGTGGCCCGCCAGGCGTGGCAGGACTGCGGGATAGTGATTGTGGCCGATTCCGAGGAGGAAATGCTGAAGGAAGCGGATAAGCTTGCCTATGAGCACGTGGAGGTGCTCACGAAGGAGCCGTCCTATTATTTGGAGCGGCTGACCAATTATGGCGCGCTGTTCCTTGGGCCGGAGACGAATGTCGCGTACGGGGACAAAGTAATTGGAACGAATCATACGCTCCCCACGAAAAAAGCAGCCCGGTACACAGGGGGGCTGTGGGTCGGGAAGTTCCTGAAAACCTGCACCTACCAGCGCTGTACGCCGGAAGCCAGCGCTCACGTAGGAGAATACGCCGCACGGTTATGCGAAATTGAGCGGTTTATGGGCCATCGCGAGCAGGCATTGCTGCGTGTTCGCCGTTATGGTAGCGATGAGCAGCTGAAGCGGGCGACCACTTCCTCAGAGGATTGGGGTTAGGCGTTTGGCCAAGTCTGTGATCGCCTCTATGGCGTCCGCTTTTTTCGCTTCCCACTGGTGAATGGGCATAGAGCAGCTGACTGCTGCCACCGCCTCGCCATTGGCGCGGCGAATGGGCGCGGCAGCGCAGCAGAAGCCCATCACTCCTTCCTGCAAGTCGAGCGCGTAGCCATTCTTCCGAATGCGGGCAAGTTCCAGCAGCAGCGCCTCGCGGCTGTCCAGCGTATGGGAAGTAACAGCCTTCAGCTTGTCGGAAGGGAATAGACGGCAGACCTGCTCGTCCTGGAGACAGGCGAGCAGCGACTTGCCAAGCCCAGTTGCATGAGCGGGGAAGCGCACCCCCGGTCCGGCAACCATCTGTACGGGCGACGGCGCTTCCATCTTCGCCAAGTACAGCACATCGGTCTCTTCGAGCCGGGCAAGCTGCACGGTCTCTTGCAGCTTGCGCATGACGGGCTGCGCGAGCCTGCGAAATTCTTCGATGAGGTCGTATTGTCCGGCATAAGCGCTGACCAGCTTGCCAATGGCGCTGCCCAGCGCATACGTATCATGCCGGTCGCGGTTCACCCAATGCAGTCTTTCCATCGTCAACAGCAGCGAATACATAGTGCTTTTGCTAATATTCAAATGGCGGGACAGCTCGGATAAGGTCCAGGTGTACGGCTCTTGGGCGAGCAGGGAGAGCACTGCGTTGGCTCGTTCCAGCGCAGGCACAGCGTATTTTTCGGACATCCTGTCACACTCCTGTCTTGCACGACGTTGGCGTGCTGTGCATTCTGACATAGATCGTACCACTGCCGGCGGAACGGCGTCAACGATGGTGTGGAAGTGTGCTGTTTCGTGTAAGATTGATGAAGGAAAGGAGTGGTGATCATCGTTTCTTCCAAAGATGTGGCCAAGCTGGCGGGGTGCTCGCAATCGACCGTATCCCGTGTCCTGAACAGGCCGGAGACGGTGCATCCGGACAAGCGCGAGAAAGTGCTGCAAGCCATCGAAGCGCTGCAATACAAGCCCAATATAGCTGCGCGCAGTCTGGTTGCCAAGCGGACAAATACCATCGCCCTTATTTCTGGCACTTTGCGCAATGATTACTTCGCAGAATCGACCGACCGTATCGTCGAATATGCCAGCAAGCACGGTTACCGAACCATGGTCTACTTTGAGAGCGAAGGCAGTCTCGGAGACATTCTGGCGCAGATCAAAAGCTACAAAGTGGACGGCATTCTTATTTCATGCATGAAATTGGACGATCCGCACTACGAGGCATTTGCCGCATCCGGTATTCCTTGCATCTGGTTTAACCGCCGACACCGGCGCGGCGGACATTATGTCAGCATGGACAACGTTCTGGCAGCAAAAATGCTGACTCGCCATTTGCTGGACTTGGGCCATCGCCGGATTGCTTACCTTTCAGGCCCTCTCGATATTTCTACCTTGTATGAGCGCTGGACTGGCTTTGAGGCGGTGATGCGGGAAGCGAGTGTGCCCGTAAGGGAAAGCTATGTGCATATTCTGGAGCCGAATGACCAGGCTGTGCAGAAGCTCACCTGGAAGCTGATGCATCAGCCGGAGCCGCCCACTGCGATTGTTTGCGGCAACGACGAGCTGGCGATTGCCAGCATGGATGCGCTGCTGTCGATGGGCCTGCGAATCCCCGCGGACGTCAGCATTGCCGGGTTCGACGATATTCGCATGTCCGGCCATCAAGCGATTCAATTAACGAGCGTGGGCCAGCATCGATTCGATATGGGGGAAGTGGCGGCGGAGCATCTGATGATGCTGATTGAAGCTAAAGACGGACAGGAGCAGCCAAGCATCCAATTTTTATGCAAGCCCGAGCTGTTCGTCAGAAGATCAACAGGTGTGGCACGCACGGAAAAGAATTAGGAGGAGAGGCTATGTCGGCTTTACCGAAGTGGATCAAGATCAGGCAGCGGTTTGCGGGCAGAGCTGTCGGGGATATAGAGGCGGAAGTAGCTGCTCAGCTGGCATCCATTCAAATTCGCGAACGCATAAAGCCAGGCATGCGCATCGCCTTGACAGCGGGGAGCCGGGGCATATCCAACATTGCGCAGATTTTGAAGGCTGCTGCAGACGTATTGAAAGAGCTTGGCGCCTTGCCATTCTTAATCCCGGCGATGGGCAGCCATGGCGGCGCGACAGCCGAAGGACAGGTCCAGGTGCTGGAAAGCCTGGGCATTACGGAAGCGTACTGCGGCGTGCCGATTCGCTCATCGATGGAGACGGTTTGCATAGGCGCAACGCCGCAAGGCATCCCAGTCCATACGGATAAGCTGGCTTGGGAAGCGGATGGCGTCATCATCGTGAACCGGATTAAGGTGCATACAGACTTCAAGTCGCGAGTCGGTCTGGAGAGCGGGCTCATGAAGATGGCTGCCATAGGCATGGGCAAGCATCGGCAGGCGACGCTCTTGCACCACCGAGGCGTGCATGGCATTCGCGATTTGATGCCGGAAGTGGCCGAAGTAGTCCTAGCCCAGCATCGGATTATTTGCGGCATCGGCATTGTGGAGAACGCATTGGACGAGACCGCGTTGATTGAAGCCATCGAGCCCCGGCGGATTCGAGAACGGGAACAGGCTTTGTTGAAGCTGGCAGCTGCCTGGATGCCGAAGCTGCCAACGGATAAGCTGGATTTGCTGATTGTGGATGAAATCGGCAAGGATCACAGCGGCACCGGGATGGATACGAACATTATCGGCAGAATGCGCATCTTGGGTGAGCCGGAGCCGGAAACACCCTCCATCCAGTACATTATGGCATGTGATCTGAGCGAGGCTTCTCATGGCAATGCGCTGGGAATCGGTCTCGCAGATGTCACCACGAGGAAGCTCGTTGATAAGATCGATCGTCGAGCGATGAACGAAAATGTCATTACGAGCTCCTTCCTGGCCCGGGCGAACATTCCCATTACGCTGGACAACGATTTGGAAGCGGTGCGGGCTGCAATGCGGGGGTTGTGGGGCATAGAAGGACCGGAAGCCCGCATCATGCGCATTCGCAGCACCCTGCACTTGGGCGAGATGTACGTGTCTGAAGCTGTTTTCGAGGAGATTCGCGGCTTTCCTGCAATTGAGCCGATAGGGGAGTGGCAGCAGCCCGCTTTTGATGCGGAAGGTTTCCTTGTTCCTTTTTAGATAGAAGGATAACCCTAAATACGCAGGTCCAATTGCCCTCGCAGAGGGTTGCACCGGATATCGAGCGCTGTTTTCGCCGCAGCGGCGAAAACAGCGGTAATGCGGGAGGAAAAGAAATGTCGAAGACATCCACAGGCGATTCGACCGAATGGTTGGGCAACAAGGTGTTGATTATAGCCGATGACCTGACTGGGGCAGACGACACGGCCGTCCAATTCGTGAAGCGCGGCAAGAGAGCAGTCGTACATATGAATAAACAGATGGAACTGAACGGGGACTATAGCGCAGATGTGCATGTGCTGAATACAGATTCCCGTTCGCAGTCGCCCGAGAATGCCGCGGAGCAGGTGCGCATGAGCTTGGCTTCAGTCGATTGGTCCCGGTATAGCATCGTTTACAAAAAGATTGACTCGACATTTCGCGGGAATATAGGCGCGGAGCTGGATGCGCTCATGGAAGCAGGCGATTTCGATTGCGCTGTGCTGACGCCCGCTTACCCGAATCAGAAAAGAATCGTTGTCGGCGGCTATTTGCTTGTCGATGGACAATTGTTGGAAGACACGCAGGCGGCAAGCGACCCTGTGCACCCGGTACGTTCCTCTTATTTGCCCGATCTGCTGCATGCGCAAAGCCAGACCGGGTTCGTTCCCGTGACTGTCGGAGAGATGAGGGAAGTACTCCGGAATCAGCCTCGGTTGGAGGACAGCGCCCGCACACTAGTTAACAGCTTGCTGGCAAGCAAGAGGCCTGAAAGCGATGGCGGCAAGATAGGCTGGATCTTCGACGCTGTCAGCAGCGAGGACCTGCGTCTGATTGCCGCTGTCGCCAATGCCGCAGCGCCAATGCGAATACTGTGGGCAGGATCGGCAGGCCTTGCCGGCGCGCTGGCAGAGGGTATGTCAAGCGGAGCTTCGTTATCCGGGGAAGCGACGAGCGCAGAGCTTATGGATGGAGTCCATCGAGCTGCGGGCGAGCGTTCAGGCTGTGCGGAAGACGTTCTGGTTGTGGCTGGCAGCGTGCATCCTGCTGCGCGCAAGCAAGCAGCATGCTTGCGCGAGCAAGGGTTCGGATGGCTCGAGTTAGATCCGGTTCAGCTGGCAGCCGGCCGCGCGGAGCTGACGGTAGCTCAGCTCCGGGCTTGGGAGAGTTCGCGGACGAAGGGCGGCTGGGTATTGACGACCGTCTGTACAGAAGGCAGCCGTCAAAGCCTGGAGCAATATTGCCGGGAGCAAGGGTGGACGCAGGCAGAAGCAGGTGCCCGCATCGCGCACAGTTTGGGTCGGCTGACGGCCGAATTGACCAAGGAATGGGATTTGCGCGGACTTGTATTGACGGGCGGGGATGTGGCGTATAGCGCGATGGAAGCGCTCGATGTGCAAGCGTTGGAAGTTATGGGAGAAGTGGAGGAAGGTCTGCCCTGGTGCCTTCCATGCGGCGGGCGCTGGTCGGAGCTGGTCATCGTCACGAAGGCTGGCGGATTTGGCAGTGAGCAATCGTTATGCCGTGCAGCCCGGGCAGCAGGAGCAAGAACGAGGGGAGATAAGCGGGATGAGTAATGCAAGGAAGCCGGTAATTGGAATTACGATGGGGGATGCGGCTGGCATCGGACCGGAAATCATCGTCAAGAGTTTGCATGATGAAGGCCTATATGATCAGTGCAAGCCAATTGTGATCGGGGACGCCAAGCGGTTGAAGCAGGCGGCTCGCATCGTCGGGTTGCCGCTCGTCATCGAGGCGGTCGAACGCGTATCAGAAGGGAAGTACGTTTATGGAACGATTGATTGCTTGGATCTGAACCTTCTGCCGGAAGACATTCCATTTGGAGAAATATCGGGACGCAACGGGGATGCGGCTTTTCAATATGTGAAGCGGGCGGTGGAGCTGACACTCGGAGGGGAGCTCGAGGCAATCTGCACAGCCCCGCTCAGTAAGGAAGCCCTTCATATGGGAGGACATCTTTATCCAGGGCATACAGAAATATTGGCGGCGCTATCCGGCACGAAGGACTACGCCATGCTCTTGTCTACTAGCGATCTCCATGTCATCCATGTGACGACGCATATCGGCCTGTTGGATGCGATTCGCAAGATCACCCCGGAAAGGGTATACACGACGATACGCATTGCGCATGAAACGCTGCTCAGAATGGGAGTCGCAGAGCCCAAAATCGGTGTCTGCGGCATTAACCCGCATGCAGGGGAGAATGGATTGTTCGGTTACGGTGAAGAAGAAGAGAAGATTGCGCCTGCGATTCGTCGTACTGTGTCAGAAGGGATGAATGCGGCCGGACCGCTTCCCGCAGATACGTTGTTTTTCCGTGCGCGGCGGGGAGATTTCGACATGGTGGTCGCCATGTATCACGACCAGGGGCACGGTCCGGTGAAGGTGCTCGGTCTGGAGGCAGGCGTGAACATGACTGCCGGGCTGCCATTTGTCCGGACGAGTGTGGATCATGGAACGGCCTTCGATATTGCAGGCAAAGGGGTCGCGGACGAGCTGAGCATGAAGGAAGCGATTAGGCAGGCGATCCGAATGATCGAATGATTGCAAACGGTTCATGAACGGACTGCGTTTTGCGGGTGAGTGTTCGGTGCTCCCGCAGAACGCTTTTTTTATGTAAAAGGGAAGCCTTTACAAAATGTTCATGGAAAAAAGGTATACGGAGTGACAAATTATCCTGTAAAAATAGAAAAAATGGGTTACAAAATCAACAGGAATGTGATACAATACGTATCAAAATGAACTAAATAAAGAAAATAATCATCGAATTGATACGTTATGGATCGAAAAAAGGAGGGGCTCGGGCTTGATTTCGCCTAAGGGACATAATCTGGTGTTTTTGCTCTGCACGCCTCGCAGCGGCAGTTCCCTCACCACGGTCATGCTGCAAAACCACAGCCAAATATTTGCCTCGCAAGAAATGTGGTTTCTCATGAGCTTGTTCGATTTGCAGCATCCATCCTATCGGCCGTACGGCGGGACTACGATCATCCAGCAATTCTTCAACGGGGTGCTGACAGAAGAAGCCTTTGATGAAGCCTGTCGGGCATTTGCGCTTTCGGTTTACAATGGTCTGCTCCAAAGCTGCAATGCGCGCGTTGTCGTTGACAAGTCCCCGCGGTATTTTTACTGCCTGGAGTTTTTGGATCGGCTCTTTCCCGAGTCCCGCCGCATCTGGTTAATTCGCAATCCGCTGGATGTGGTGGCCTCGTACAAGAAGGTGAACCGCCACGTCCATGACCGGTTCGATTTGAAGCAGGATTTGCGAGCCGATTCCTTTCATATCAAAATGGCGGATATTACAATCGGCTTGCTGCGATACATGTCCTATTTTGCGGAAGAACATCCGAACGCTTACCGACTTCATTATGAACAGTTGGTGCGTTCGCCGCGCGATGAACTTTCCCGGCTGTTTGATTTTCTGGGACTGCAGTATGAAGAGGGCATTGAGAAATATGGCGCATTCATGGAAACTGACAAGTCAGGCATGTTTTACAGCATGGGAGTCGGCGATCCGTTTCTGACCAGGCACGGGGAGCCCCATCTGAACGCAGTAGGAACCTGGCAAACAACGTTGGACAAGGAGGAGGTGGCGCTCTATGTTCAAGCAGTGGGCGCCCGCGTGTTCCGAAGACTAGGGTATGCGGAAGCGCTCGAGGAGGCGGAGCGTTGGACAGGCATGCGGTTTCCGGATGAGCCTGACCTGTCGCTCATGACCAGAAGAACCCGGCAACTGGAGGAGGCGACAGGCTGCAAGTGGCTGCCTGATTATCGGATGAAGGCAGCAACGCCTGGCGCGCCCCTCGCACAGTCCCACGCACCTGCACTGCATTCGTCCGAAGCGGCTGTGCTGCAGCTCCAGAGTACGCTTCGCTCATTAGAGAGAAGGTTGGAGAAAAGCTATATGGAGCAGGAGCGCTTTCGCAAAAAATATGAAGAAATCCGCTTCAAGCTGGAGCGCATCAAAGCTTTGGTGCCGTTCAGACGAACGTTGTCGCGTCTAGCATCCTCTTACCTGACAGGAGGGAGACGGCCATGAGCGCCATAGCCGGCATTGTGCACTTTCACGATGAGCCAATAAGACCGGAAACGGGCGGGAGATTCATGGAGGCGCTGCAGCAATATCCGGCAGATCAGAGCGCCGCATTGTGTACAGAACGGGCATATTTGGGATGCCATGCGCAATGGACGTCGCCAGAATCGGCGATGGAAGAGCTCCCCTTAAAGCACCGGGAGAGGCAGATCTATATGACTGCCGACGTCATTCTGGACAATCGCGAAGCATTATTTGATCTGCTGCAGGTAGACCGGGAACGGAGAAACGGTATCGGTGACGGCGAGCTGATTTTGCTGGCCTATGACAAATGGGGGACGGAAGCGCCCAAGCAGCTGATCGGGGAATTTGCTTTTATGATTTGGGATGAGAAGGAACGCAAGCTCTTTGGCGCTCGCGACCAAACCGGCATGCGGACGCTGTTCTATCACTTTTCGCAGGGGCGCTTCGCCTTTTGCACAGCAATGCCTCCTCTCTTTGCGCTGCCGTGGATAGAACGGCGTGTCAATGAGCGGTGGATGGCTGAATTTTTGGCCATACCCGGCATGATGGAATCGGCCGACTTGTTCTCTACTGCCTATGAGGACATTTGCCAATTGCCGCCTGCGCACACCATTGAGATTAGGGAGGGGCGCATCGTCTGTGCCCATTATGACACTTTGATGCCCCGGAAGACGCTGCGGCTTCGTTCTAACGAGGAGTATGAGGAAGCATTTCGTGAGGTTCTGCAGCAGGCGGTCGATGCAAGAGTCCGTACACCTAAAAAAGTAGGCGCCACATTAAGCGGCGGTCTGGACTCCGGTACAGTGGCCAGTTTTGCTTCCAATACGCTCCGTGAGCAGGGGAAACGGCTGCACACGTACAGCTTTATTCCGGTCCAGAGCTTTGAGGATTGGACGAACCGAAGAATGATTGCCAATGAGCGGCCTTATATCGAGCAAACCGTACAGCATATTGGCAATGTAGAACCGCAGTTTTTGGATTTTGCGGACAGGAATCCTTATCTCGAGATCGACACATGGCTGAGTATGTTAGGCATACCTTATAAGTATTATGAAAATTCCTTTTGGATAAGAGGCATTTACGAACGCGCCCGACAGGACCAGGTTGGCGTCTTGCTTACTGGAGCACGAGGAAACTTCACCATATCATGGGGACCTGCCATCGATTACTACACCCACCTGCTGAAGCAATTAAGATGGGCACGTCTGTACCACGAGCTGCGTCTCTATAGCGGCTACAAACGGATCAAACGCACCAGATTGCTGTCCATTCTCGTTCGAAAGGCGTTTCCGCTGACGGCATTCAAAGGGAAGCTTCAGGAGGAAGTGGTGCCCTCGCTCGCCCACCCTGATCTGGAGCAGAAATACGAGGTTTTGGACAGGATCAGGGAGCATGAGCTGCACAGCGGTGCCTCGCTTGATTCTTTTGACGTCCGGCGCAGGAAATTTTCCAATTTGTCCATTGCCAACAAGAACGGTATGCTGAGCACCAGCCTATCGCTCCGTTATGGCGTTCGGGAGCGTGATCCAAGCGGTGACCCGCGCGTTATACGCTTCTGCCTGTCTGTTCCGGCGGATCAGTTCGTGCAGCACGGCATGGATCGGGCATTAATTCGCCGGGCAACCAAGCAATACTTGCCGGATGCAGTGCGCTTGAACCAGCATGTGCGCGGCGTGCAGGGCGCGGATTGGCTCCATCGGATGCTGCCGCAATGGCCGCAGTTTGTCGGCGAGATTCGCGAAATGCTGGGCCACGACAAAGCTGCTCATTACATGGATATGGCACGAATAAGCGAAGCGCTTGCCGTATTCGTCAATCCGCCCAGACCTGACTTTGCGAGCCATCCGAGTCTGCGCCTGTTGATGCGCAGCCTCATCGTCTACCGTTTTATCCGGCGCATGGATTGATTTTGACTACTGCGGGAAGGGGGTGAGAACTATGCAAAACGCAAAGAAAGAATGGGCTGCTCCAAACCTGGAAGTGCTGAACGTGAACAAGACGATGGAAGGACCAGGATGGAGAAATATTGACTGGGCTACGCCTAGCGATGCAGACCTGTACAACAGCTAAGCACTTGTAACTACTTAACGCTTGCCCTTATGCGGTTGCGGCTGCATAGGGGCCCACTTTTTTGAATTGTAACCAGATGGAGTGAAGCAGATGTCTAATGTTGCGCCATGCACATGGTATCAAGCGTTTGGCATGCGCATAGCCAGCGAATTGATCTTGGCGGAATGGCCTGAGGCGAATGGCTGGACTTGCGAACCGGACATCTCCATTCAATATACTGATCTTGCGGAGTGGAGACCTCGCCTGCAAGAACGCAAGGTGCTTGCACACGGCGGTTCTGTCTATTTCTATCTTGCCGGAGCGGCAGTATTCAAAGTGGAGAGCGGGAAGCATATCTGGATTTCTCCGGAGGACAATGCCGATGAAGAATTGATTCGCCTGTGTGTAACCAGCACTTGCGTAGGGGCGCTGCTCTTGCAAAAGGGGATGCTGCCGCTGCATGGGAGCGCGGTAGTCGCAGGCGACAAGGCTTATGCGTTTGTGGGCCATTCTGGTGCGGGAAAGTCAACTTTGGCTGCAGCATTGGTGAACCGGGGCTTTCCATTCATAAGCGATGATATTGTAGCCGTATGCCGATCACAAGACGGGTACTTGGCGGTGCCCGCTTTCCCCCGTCAGCGGTTGTGGGCGTCCAGTCTGGATCAGTTAGGCATGCGTCGCACAGTTTATGCCTTGGTCGACAAGCATGAGTCCAAATATGTGGTGCCTGCCGCCAGTTCCTTTAGCGCTGCCCCTGTCTCGCTGGGCGGTGTGTTTGAAATGGTTTCCGGACAATCGGAACGCCTCGTCATTCGGCGGCTGGATCGCTTGCAGGGAATACGAATGCTTATGCTGCACACGTATCGCAACTTTCTAATCCCTGCTCTCGGCCTGCAGCAGTGGCAATTCTCGTTCGCCGCAGCACTTGCGTCCGGAACGGAACATTATCGATTGGAAAGGCCCATTCACGGACTTTCGGCTGCCCAATTGGCGGAACATGTAGTTAAGACCATAAGAAAGGAAGGCGAGCGAAATGGATCAGAACATGAAGCTGTCCCTGTCCAACACCGTTGTGCAAACGAACGGCCACCTTGTCAGTGATATGGACGGAGAAAAGGTTATGATGAGCGTGAACACTGGCAAGTATTATAACCTTGGCACAGTGGGAGGACGGATCTGGGAGTTGATTGCCTCTCCAGTCCAGGTTCAGCATTTGATCGAGCAGCTGATGGAGGAATATGAAATCGATGTGGATACGTGCAGAACGCAAGTTCTGGAATTTTTGCAAATGCTGCTGAAGGAAGATTTGATTCAGTCAGCCCATTCCGTTCATTCGTAAAAGGTAGGGAATTGCATTGGGAAATAAGATGAGAACATTTCTCTCGCTGCCTATGCGGCAAAAGCTGCTGTATATAGAAGCGTTTTATTTCTTGGGCTGGGCTCGAGTGTTTAAGATGCTGCCATTTTCCAAGGTGGCACCTGCTCTGGGTGTATACATGCAAGAGACCCCCTATACTTATGAGGATGCTCATGTCCCCGTCATCGTCGATGTATCGAGAGCGGTTCGCACAATGAGCCGATATACATGGTGGGAGAGCAGATGTCTGGTGATGGCTATCGCGGCGATGAAAATGCTGGAGCGCAGAGGCGTGGCTTGTACGCTGTACATGGGAACGGCAAAGGATGAGAATGGCAGGATGATCGCCCACGCTTGGCTGCGCAGCGGCAGACGTACGTTAACAGGTGCGGAGGGAAAAGAGAGGTTCACAGTGGTGGGGAAATTTGCGAAGTACGTGCAGGTAAGGTGAGCGTTGAGCGCTATATCTGCTAACGAGTGCTTGTTCTGATACGAAATGTATCATAATGGATTAACCGTCAGTTTCTTCATGAAAGCTTCAAAGACAAAGTGCGCTTCAAGCAGGGTAAGATAAACGGTCGACGCAAAAAACGACAAAACGAAAAAACAACTTGACAATGATACTAAATGTAACTTACATTTGATATGTAAGAAAATGATACAAAATGTATCTATTCGGAAAATAGCATTCATGCAGACTAAATATTTCAGTGCGAGGTGCACGAGACGGAGGGGAACATGGAATCCATCGAATTCAAAAAGCTATTTCGGATTCTTTCGAAACGAATTTGGCTAATAGCTCTGATTGTCATTGTCGGCTGTGCGATTTCTGCCGTGTATAGCTTTTTCTACGTTACACCTGTCTATCAAGCCTCGGCAAAAATATTAGTCAACAAAACAGATAATGGTTTTGTTCAGGCTCAGCCACTTAACGCCAGTGAGATAACTGCAAATATAATGCTGGTCAATACGTATAAGGAAATTATCAAATCAAGAGCTATTATGGATGAGGTAGTGGCCCAGTATCCGCAATTGAACCTGACCACAGATCAGCTTATTCGAAAGGTAAGCGTCAGTTCGCTCAATGAAACACAGGTTATGACGATTAGTGTAACAGATTTTTCGCATGAAAGGGCTGTTCTGGCAGTCAATGCGGTTTCTCAAGTTTTTCAGGAGCAGATCCCGTTCCTTATGCGGGTGGACAACGTTAAAATTCTGAACGAAGCCAATGTAAGAGATAATCCTGTTCCTATTAATTCCGGACCTTTCGTCAACATGTTAATCAGTTTTATTGCCTCGCTGTTCCTGGCTGTATGTCTTTCATTGCTGCTGGATTATTGGGATGACACAATCAAAAGCGAGCATGATGTGACGATTGTATTGGGAGTGCCGACTTACGGGGTTATCCAGAAAATAAAGCCTAAAGATCTCAACCCATCGTCGAAAAATAAAAAAATGATGGAGAAGAAGGAGAGAGTGGAGGAAAATCGCTATGCCTCGGTCAACCAATGAATGTCCTGTGATCATGCATCAAAACCCGCAGTCTCATATTGCGGAAGCTTACCGTTTGTTAAGAACTAACGTGGAGTATTGCTCGCCTGACCATGATCTGAAAACCATTGCTATTACCTCGGCCATTCCGAGAGAAGGGAAGACTACCACGGCTGTTAATTTGGCAATAGCCTTCGCTCATAAGGAATCTAACGTATTGTTGATTGATGCCGATTTGCGCCAACCATCGATTCACCGAATTTTTCATAAGCACAATAGAGGCGGGCTTACGAATGTGATCCTAAACCAAAACGAACTGTTGGAAATGGTGCAGGAAACATCGATTCCTCATTTATCCATATTGACTTCTGGACCTGTGCCCCCAAATCCGGCAGAACTGCTTTCATCGAAACGGATGACGCAAATTTTGCATCAGCTGGAAGAAAGGTTCGATATCATACTGATTGACACCCCTCCGGTATTGGGTTTTACCGATACGCCGATTGTCGCGACGAAAAGTGACGGGGTATTAATCGTCTTGCAGGCGGGAAAGACCAAACGCGGAGATATCATGAAGAGCAAGCAATTGTTGGGGAACGTGAAGGCCAATGTACTGGGAGTTATTTTGAACCAGGCGACAAGTAAATCTATGAAGGAACAGCTCTCTTAAGAAGCTAGTTTACAACAGGTAGTCTTGGGAGCGGGAACGGTTTTTCAACTATATAGGAAATAGCAATCAGAAATTAATTTTTAATAGGTAATGTCTACTGCACCTCTATCACTGTAGGCACTCGGTCATGCTGTGGGTTCAAGGACCTTAGACGTGTATCGTCGGAGGTGTGATGTGAGGGAGGGTTGAATGCCCTGTATTGACTATCTGCTGTACATAGATAGGAGGGAGTTAGACATGAACAAAGTGAGAAAAGCAATCATTCCGGCCGCGGGCTTAGGGACCCGATTTCTACCAGCGACCAAAGCGATGCCTAAAGAAATGCTTCCTATCATTAACAAGCCGACCATCCAATATATTGTCGAGGAGGCCGTCGAGTCGGGTATTGAGGATATTATTATCGTAACCGGCAAGGGCAAGCGGGCTATCGAGGATCACTTCGATCATGCCATCGAGCTGGAAACGAACCTGGCCGAAAAAGGAAAGCTGAAATTGCTTGAGGAAGTGCAGCGCTCCTCTTCTGTG
Source organism: Xylanibacillus composti (assembly GCF_018403685.1). Lineage (NCBI taxonomy): Bacteria > Bacillati > Bacillota > Bacilli > Caryophanales > Paenibacillaceae > Xylanibacillus > Xylanibacillus composti. Next base: position 86,771 of record NZ_BOVK01000032.1, on the reverse strand, counting down.
GACATTCATTACATTCGCCAAAAGGAGCCCAAGGGTTTGGGGCATGCCGTATGGTGTGCAAGAAGGTTCATCGGCGACGAGCCTTTTGCCGTTCTATTGGGCGATGACATTGTTTCTGGCGATGTTCCATGTCTGAAACAGCTTATGCAACACTATGAGATTACACAGTCGTCTGTAATAGGAGTACAACCTGTAGCCGATCAAGATACAAGCAGATACGGCATTATTGATCCAGTTAAGAAGGATGGGCGGCTGTATGAAGTAAGAAGATTTGTTGAAAAACCAAGGCCGGGAACGGCGCCTTCCAACCTCGCTATTATGGGGCGGTATATTCTGACGCCTGAAATATTCGACTTCTTGTCTCTTCAAGAAAAAGGAGCGGGAGGAGAAATACAACTGACCGACGCCATCCAAAAACTGAATGAACATCAGCCGGTATATGGCTATCATTTTGAAGGCACGCGCTATGATGTAGGAGAGAAGCTCGGTTTTATCCTGACGACCATGGATTTCGCAGTTCGCAATGAGGAACTGAGGGCTCCGCTACTGAAAGCGCTGGAGGAATTATTGGAGCGGGAAACGGTGCAAAAGGAAATTGGTTAATTACCACATATCGGGAGTGTTCTATCATGAATCTGGCTGTTATCGGAACGGGCTATGTGGGGCTTGTAACTGGCGTATGCTTCTCGGATATAGGTCACCGCGTTACGTGCGTAGACAAAGATGCGGCAAAGGTAGAAAAGCTGAGAGCCGGTCAATCCCCCATTTATGAGCCCGGGTTGGAAGAGCTTATCCGGAAAAATATGAACGAAGGTCGGCTGCACGTAACGACCGATCTTGAATCAGCTGTGGAAGAAGCAGAGATTGTAGTGCTTGCAGTCGGAACACCGCAATCGGTTAATGGAGAAGCCAATCTGCAATATATCGAGCAGGCGGCGCGCGAAGTTGCGACTGCTATGAATGGTTATAAAATCATAGTCGTCAAGAGCACAGTGCCAGTTGGGACGAATGAGCGGATCGCAGCACGGATCGGCGGGCTGACCGAGCATCCATTTGATGTCGTGTCGGTGCCGGAGTTTCTGCGGGAGGGCTCGGCCATTAAGGATACGTTCCATCCTGATCGCATAGTGATCGGTGCGGCATCCCGGGAAGCTGCCGAAAAAATAAAGGAGCTTCACCAGCCTCTGACAACGAAAATGATGCTGACGGATCTTCGAAGCGCCGAGATGATCAAATACGCTTCTAATGCGTTTTTGGCGACAAAAATTTCATTTATCAATGAAATTGCCAATCTTTGCGAATTGGTTGGAGCAGATGTTGCCCAGGTAGCCCAAGGGATGGGGTACGACCGGCGAATAGGGGATTCCTTCCTGAACGCGGGCGTTGGTTACGGGGGATCCTGTTTCCCCAAGGACACCCAGGCATTGATTCAGATTGCAGGGAACGTGAACTACGATTTCAAATTGCTTCGGTCTGTTGTAGAGGTCAACAAGAACCAAAGATTTAATGTGTTCAACCAGTTAGTCCGTCTGCTTAACGGGCTGCATCATAAGACAGTAGGTGTATGGGGACTATCATTCAAGCCTAATACCGACGATGTTCGTGATGCTCCATCGTTAGAAATTGTCGGAATGCTTCTGGCAAGCGGTGCCAAAGTAAAAATCTATGATCCAGTCGCGATGGAACGGTTCTGCGAAATGCTCAATGATCCTTCGGTCATTTGTTGTTCCAGCGCCTCGGAGGCTGCTTCAAACAGCGATGCGGTATGTCTCTTGACGGAGTGGGACGAGTTCAGGCATTTGGATCTCAAGCATATCGCGAGCTTGATGAGGCAGCCCATACTGGTTGATGGACGAAATGTTTATACGGCTGAGGATCTTAACGGTGCAGGTTTGATTTATCGTTCAGTTGGCAGGCCAATGCTGTCCAGCCCAGTTCAGGAAGAAGAAAATGTCTCCGCTTTGCAGGCATAACAATCATACGCGGTATGGCGGACGGGATGCTTGTTGTTTCCCTATCTCTGCATTCATCGAGCTGCTCCCCTGAGTGATTGATTATAGAAGGGAAAGGTTGCGAATGGTGAAAACAGTGGATTTGGATGCATGCAGCAAGGAATTGGCGTTCTTGTTTGCCATTTTGGGGTTCGAGAATAATCCGGGACGCCTGGAACAGCTGATGAGAAATGAGCAGGAACTGGATTGGGAGCAGTTTTTGGTGCTGGTTGACCATCACCGTGTATACCCGGTTGTGTATGCAACGCTTAAGAAGATCGAGCATCACATTGTTCCGCCGCATATCTTAAGTGCTCTGCACACGAGGTATAGTCAAAATACGTTTCGGATGCTTTATTTGACAGGCGAAATGGAGAGAATATCCAGGGCGTTGAGCGATGCGGGTGTGCATTTGCTCATGATGAAGGGGCCAGTTCTGGCACACAAGTTGTACGGCGATCTGTCCCTGCGTACTTCTAAGGACCTGGACGTTTTAGTACCGCCGCATATGGCAGAAGCTGCCGATCATGTGTTGACTAGTCAAGGATATGTATCTTTAGAAAACAAAAAGAAAAAAGATAGAAAGAAGGATCATCACTTAACCTATAGACATGTTCAAAGCAACGCTGAGATTGAGCTGCATTGGCGATTAAATCGGGAGACGGGTAGGGAGCCGGATTTTTCAGAGCTATGGAGCCGAAGGCAGAAAAGTGCGATTACGACATTCCCGGTTTACTGCTTGGGCGATGAGGACTTATTTTTCTATTTGCTCACGCACGGAGCAAGACATGGATGGTTTCGCCTTCGCTGGCTGGATGACCTGGACCACATGCTGAAACATGACCTCGACTGGAGAGAAATCAATGATCGTTTGCATGAATTTAAGTTCACTCATCTGAAAGACCATACGCTCTTGTTAGCCAGTAGATTGCTGGGGACTCCCATCAAGCATGCGGAAAGGCTGAAGGAAGACAAACGTTCGGTAATGCTGGCAAATCTCGCTCTGCAGTCTATTAGCGGTGAAAATGTCAGTAAGTACAGGTACACCATAAAATCGCCGAGGCAAAAAGTAAAGCACGTGCTGGAACTGTTCGTTCCAAAAGCGAGGGACAAGGAAATGCTGGCACTTCCGGAATCCTTGTCTATACTCTACTTTCCGCTGCGGCCAGTTCTCTGGTTTTGCAGAAGATGTAAGCAGTGGTTTCTTACTAAATCAAACTGAATGTGATCATGCGCCAAGAATGAAAAATTTTTTGAAGTTACCGATACAAAATGTAACATTCCCTTGGGTGGTACAGGAGGTTGTAATTGTGAGTTCTATGGATAGGCAAGATAGGTTAATCGTTAAAAGCACTGTTTCCGTTCAAGAGGCGAGGCCAAGACTTCCTAGAGCGAGCCAAATATATGTGGATGCCAAAAGAGTCTTTGATTGTTTGATCGCGGTTATCGGATTAACCCTTTCTATGCCGATTATGATTTTGTTTTCCATACTAATAAAACTGGAGTCACCGGGACCGATATTGTTCGCCCAAGAAAGAGTAGGCCTGCACGGCAAGGTTTTCAGAATTTACAAGCTGCGTTCCATGGTAAAAGATGCGGAGAAGAATGGCGCGAAGTGGGCGGAGAAGAACGATGCGAGAATTACAAAAATCGGGAAGTTTATCCGCAACACTCGTATTGACGAACTTCCGCAATTTATTAACGTGCTGAAAGGGGACATGAGCTTCATCGGTCCCAGGCCGGAACGGCCCGTATTCGTGGAGCAATTTGCTCGGGAAATACCCGGTTTCAAGGATAGGCAACAGGTCAAACCAGGCATTACCGGATGGGCCCAAGTAAATGGCGGTTACGATATTACGCCGCAGCAAAAGCTTGCATTGGATTTGGAGTACATTGAACATTTTTCATTTTGGATGGATGTTAAAATAATTCTAAAAACAGTAAAAGTTGTCATCACTGGGGACGGCGCCAGATAATCTTTCACACTGAAGAAAAACATTCGGTAATGACAAAACGGAATGGTGGAGAGGAAATATGAACCCGAAAGTAAGTGTCGTGATTCCAACGTATAAAAGACCTGGTCACTTCTTGAAACGTGCCCTAGAATCCGTTCTGAGTCAAACATACGAGAACATCGAGTTGGTTATTGTGGATGACAATCCCGCTGACTCTCCTTTTCGAGGAGAGATTGAGCAATTCATGGAGTCCTACGAGAATGACCAAAGAGTCGTTTACGTGAAAAACAAAAAGAATTTGGGCGGCGGGCTGGCCCGCAATGAGGGGATCGCACGCGCTTCCGGTGATTACATTTCGTTCTTGGATGATGATGATAAATATTTGCCTGAGAAAATATCCAGGCAACTGGCATTTATGGAGAGCAATGAGTATGATCTGACGTTTACGAATCTGCGCGTTCATAACACAGAGGACAAGTTGATCGACTACAGAGACTTTACATTCATTAAAGATTTTAATCAATCAGCATTATTAAAAGCTCATCTGATGCGGCACATTACAGGAACGTCCACTTTCATGTTCAGACAAGAGGCCCTGAGGAAGATTGGCGGTTTTCAACAAGTGAGGATGGGGCAAGAATTTATGCTGATGCTCCACTCTATTGAAAAAAGTCTGAAGATCGGCTACCTGCCAATTTGCGAGGTCGTTCAGTATGTACATAGCGGGGAGAGAATTTCAAACGGTATAAACAAGCTCGACGGCGAAAAAGAAATGATTCAATTCAAGAAACAATACTTCTCCAGATTTACATGGCGAGAAAAGATGTTCATACGATTCAGACATCATGCTGTCATGGCGATAACGGCACGAAGAAGCAACATGCACTTCGTCTTTGCTCTGCATGCATGTCTGGCTGTGTTGAACTCCCCGATCGATGCCGTACTGGAACCGGTGCAATACTTGATGAAGCTAAAGAATTTCAACAAGCCAGCAACCGAAATGTACAAGAATGAAGGGGATGTAAGAGGGTTGTCCCGATAGACAGAAGATTTTTCGTTAGGAGAGAGGAATCATGAAATTTTTAGTTACAGGCGGCGCCGGTTTTATTGGCAGTCATTTAGTAGATGCGCTATTGAACGATCAGCACAATGTGATTGCAATAGATAACTTTGACCCTTTTTACCCAAGAAGCATCAAGGAATCGAACATCGCCGGCCATTTGCAATCGCCTAACTTTCAATTCATCGAAGCGGACATCCGAAGCAGGGATATAATATTCGAAATTTTCAAAGAAAAATCCCCGGAGGTAGTCATTCACTTGGCTGCAAAAGCCGGTGTACGCCCATCGTTGCAAGATCCTCAGGCTTACATCGAAGTCAATATTAACGGGACTGCAAACGTGTTGGATGCAAGTGTGGCCAGCGGCGTACAAAAATTTATTTTTGCTTCATCGAGTTCTGTGTATGGTTTGAATGATAAAGTCCCCTTCTCCGAGGAAGACCCTATATTAAGGTCGGCTTCGCCTTATGGGGCAACGAAAGCGGCAGGAGAAGCCATTTGCACAAGCTACAATAATTGTTATGGATTGCCAATTGTGGCACTCCGATTCTTCACCGTATACGGACCTCGCCAAAGGCCGGATTTGGCCATCCACAAATTTGCTAAGAACATGCTGCAGCGTGAAGTGATTCCCATTTTCGGCGACGGCTCTACTTGCCGGGATTACACTTACATATCCGACATCGTCAAGGGGATCAAGGCAGCTATTCATTATCAAACCTCAGGATACGAGGTATTTAATTTGGGGAACGACAGACCTGTCAGGCTAATCGATTTAGTCCAGCTTCTTGAAAGCGCCTTGCGCTGCGAAGCGAGATGGCAGCGGCTTCCCGAACAGATGGGGGACGTACCACAGACATGGGCCGATATTACCAGGTCCCGAAAGCTGCTGGGTTATGAGCCGGAAATAGAGATTCATGAAGGACTCGAACAGTTTGCAGACTGGCTGAAAAACGGCGAGCTGCACATCATGCGATGAAGCAGGGTGGGGAAAATGAGGAACATCGGAATTGTAGGCCACGTGGCGAGAGGGTTGTCGATGGCTGATGGCCAAACGATTAAAACTAGAATGCTGATAGAGGAGCTTAACGGAAAATTGAACGATGAAGTCCAAGTTGTGGATACGCATAATTGGACGAAAAGGCCGATTCAGCTAATTGTGCAATGCATACAGTTGATTCGCACATGCAAACATATTGTGATCATGCCTGCCTATAAAGGCATACTGGTATTTTTGCCGCTGTTTGTACTGCTCAATATGCTGTACAGGAGAAAAATCCATTACGTCGTAATAGGCGGCTGGCTGGTCGGATACCTAAAAAAGCGAAAAGCGCTTGTGCCATTCGCCAAGAGACTGGAGACGATTCATGTGGAGAGTGCTGCCATGATTGCAGGTCTCGAGGAGCTGGGCTTTGCGAACGCTTATTATATGCCCAATTTCAAGCGGCTTCCCCTAATTGCCGAGCATGAACTAGTGTACGACCACCATCCTCCCTATAAGCTGTGTACCTTTTCGAGAGTGATGAAAGAAAAAGGGATTGAGGAAGCTATTGATGCGGTAACTCAAGTGAATCTTCTGATGGGGAGAACCGTATATACCCTGGATATTTACGGAGCGATCGAAGAAGGGTACAATAGCCGATTCCAATCTGTATTAGGGCAATCCGGGGAGGACGTACAATATCGCGGGATTGTTGCCTATGATCAATCCGTCAATGTCCTGAAGGACTATTTCCTGATGCTGTTCCCTACCTATTTCCCGGGGGAAGGGTTTGCAGGAACCTTGCTTGACTGCTTGGCATCGGGACTGCCGGTATTGGCTACAGATTGGAAGTATAACAAGGAAATTGTGAAAGACGAGGTTACAGGCTATATTTATGACCATCGTGCGAACAGCTTGAAGGAAGAACTGCTGCGGATTCTGCAAAATCCTGAATTGGTCTTGGCATTGAAGGGGAACTGCGTGAAAGAGTACCAACGCTATCATCCGGACCATGTGATCGAACATTTTCTTGCGGTTATTGACAGGGAGGATAGCACCTCCAGTAACGAAGGCAGAAAATTGTATGGCGAAAGGAATCAAGCCCAATGATTCATCGATTTATGTACATGTTGACGAAGTGGAGCAAAATGCTTGCCGGCAACAGCGTCTTTCATGTAGATCAAAATGCCGGCTTGTATTATTCCACAACAGCGGTTAGAGGCTACTACAATGATTTGAGAGGGAAAGTTTCGGAGAACACCATACTTGATTCGGCAGGCGTCCCTATAAATATGAAGACATCTGGGGAGTGGATTTACTTCCCTATCTCTATTTTTCAATACGGGCTAGGGGCATATGATTTGTATTTGGAGACGAATGAAGAGCGCTTTCTGGCCTGCTTCCGAAGCGCGCTGGAATGGAGCGTCAACAATCAGGCCGCCAATGGTTCATGGGACACATTCGGATATGTGGGCAGCCCTGAGTTGTCAGCTGTATCCGCTATGGCTCAGGGCGAGGGGGCATCACTGCTCCTAAGGGGGTATGCCCTGACAAACGAGCTTACATATATGGAATGCGCCAAAAGCGCGATCGACTTTATGCTGCGTCCCATTGAGAATGGAGGGACCGCCGCGTATAAGGACGGCGGCATAATCCTGGAGGAGTACATCGGGAAAGGACAATCAACCGTGCTGAACGGCTGGATATTCGCCGCATTTGGCCTGTATGATTACTGCCTCTCAACGAAGGACGCCGGCTATCGCGACCTGCTGAACACAACGGTTCATACCATGGCTGAACAATTGCACCTGTTCGACAGGGGCTATTGGACCAATTACAACACCAAGGGGACCATTGCAAGTCCGTTCTATCATAACCTGCACATTGCGCAATTGTATGTGATGGCTGAATTGTTCGGTCACGAACAGTTTGTCTACTACCACGACAAATGGATTTCATACAGAGAAAGTTCAATCAAGAGCAAGTATGCGTTTATGGTAAAGGCTTGCCAGAAGCTATTGAACAGCAACCTGAAGGGAGCGCTTGTCAAGTAGCGCAGTCCGAGCAAGGAATCCAGAATAAGAGAGGGCAGGACAGGAAATGAACGAGAACATGAAACTCTCCATCATTGTTGTTACGATGAACCGAAAAGATCAAGTAATCGAAGCGCTAAGGAGTTGTATGGCTTGCAAGCTGCCGGAAAAGACGGAGTTTGTCATCATCGACAATGCCTCTGCAGATGGAACCGGCGAAAGCATCCATTCCTTATTTGCACATGAAGGCAGGGGACACACCTATATTTACCAATACTTGGAGGAGAATGTTGGTCCGGGCGGCGGCCGCAATGAGGGCTATAAACTGTCTAACGGAGAGTACCTCTACTTCTTGGATGACGACGCAGTAATCGATGAGAACAGCCAAGACCGTTTTTTTGTTCAGACGGTCGCATATCTTGATCGAAATACCCAAGTAGGAACGGTTTCCACGAGGGTATGGGATGAATGCTTGCAGAAGAACCGCGAGGTAAGAAAGTCAAAAACAACGGTCATTGACGGATATGCTTCCATCTACGATTTTCATGGCGGCAGTCATTTTTTGCGGAAGAGCGTGTTCGGGAACATGATGCCTTATCTTTACAAGGCATATGGGTTTGAGGAAATATGTCCGTCCCTAATTATCTTGGATAAGGCTTATTATAATGTTTACGCTCCCGATGTCGTGGCGATCCACAAGCCGATCGTGGATAAGTGGAGAGCAGATTCCGAGCAAAGGGGGAATGTGCTTTGCCTGGAACTTGCAGGGTTGTTGGGCTCCAAGTATCTCTTGTATCCGGGAATTCTTAGACCTGTGTTATTCGCTGTTTTCCTTGTACGGTGGTACTTGTATTTAAGAAAGGTTGAAGGGGGCTTTGCGAAAAGCCTGCAACTGTTTAGAGTGCACACCAGGGGAGTGAAGGCACGCAAAATCAAGTTCACCACCCTCTTCAAAATTATAAGGGAGTTTGGGATTAGGGCAGGGGTGTAGGAGTGTGGAGAGAAAAAAGACGATTTTATTTATCATCCATAGGCTGGGATACGGCGGGGCAGAAAAGATGCTGACTTTCACAGCAAATGCCCTGGCGGAGCGGGGGTACCAGGTATTGGTGTATACCTATGAAGATACGTCCCGACATTACCCTTTGCATCCAGACATCAGGCACATAACCGAGGAAAGGATAGCCCGGACAAGGGGAGTAAGAAGACTGATCCAGCTTTTTCAGATCCGGAAAGTCATCAAACGGGAGAAGCCGAGCATGGTCATTTCGTTTTTGAATTATCCGAATCTGTTAACCATATTAGCCAAGCTTTCAGGAAGCGCAGTCCCTGTCGTGATTTCCGAGAGAGGCGACCCGTACCAATATAAGGGGGTATTTGAGAATTTCCGTTCTTACATGTATCGCTTCGCCGATGGATGGGTATTTCAAACTGAAGGGGCCAGGGACTTCTTCAACAGCAAGATCAGGTCTCGGGGCAGCATCATACCGAATCCGGTTATAGTGGAACAGACGGTGCACAGCAAGCAGAAGCATCGGGAAATCGCTTTTGTCGCCAGATTTGAAATGGTGCAGAAACGTCAGGATATCATGGTGCAGGCTTTTCGCAAAGTAGTAGATCGGTACCCGGATATGACGCTTGTGTTCTATGGGGATGGCCCTGATGAACAGCGAGTGCGCGAGATGGTCGAAAAATTGAATCTTGTCGGACATGTGCGGTTTGAAGGAATGGTGAGCAATATAAGCGAGAGGATAAGTACAGCTCTTATGTTTGTGCTTACATCCGACTATGAAGGTATTCCCAACGCTTTAATCGAAGCAATGGCGGCAGGGCTGCCGGTCATTGCGACGGATTGCAGTCCGGGCGGAGCCAGGCTGCTTATTGAGAACAAGAAAAACGGCATATTGGTTCCAAGAGGGGATGTGGACGGGGTGGCTCAATCCGTCATTTATTTAATAGAGAACGAACAAGCGCGTCAAGACCTTGGATTGCAAGCCAGAAACATAACGGAGCGGTTCCACCCATCGAAAATCCAAGAGATGTGGGAGGATTACATTAATCAGATACTAGGTGAGAAGCATGCCGGGTGAATTGCTAAATCGAACATCGGTGAGCGTTAGAAACATGGGCATAGGCTTTGTCTATGTGTATATCGTATTGTCCTATATCGGCCAGCCCTCCATCGTGGATCCAAGACTGCACAGCCTAAGTCTGTATATGTTGCTGGCTGTGAGTATCCTGACTATTTTTTATACCAAAAGATTTCATATCAACCATTATCTCATCTGGTATGTACTATTCCTTGCGATCTCGCTGTTTTCAACCACATATGCCTATAACGCCAATGTTGCGCTAGCGGGCTTGTACAGCATGATTGTCGTCTTGGGGTTAGCTGTAGCCATCACATCCATTCTTAGAGACAGTATGGATATCAAGAACGTGCTGGTTTGCTTTTCGCTTTCCGGATTTCTTCTGTTTACTGTGCTGTTATGGAGAGATCAGCTCTTTGTGGATGAAAGGCTCGGTGAAAGCTTGTTCGGCAATGCCAACATATTTGCCAACCTCATGATGCTTTCGCTCATCTGTTCCATATGGCTTTCTTTGTACAGCCAGGGCATAAAGAGAGCGGCCTATCTGTTTATCATTATGACACAGGTATACACGTTGTTTCTGTCGGGAGGAAGGAAATACATCCTGGTTCCGGCACTTTTCTTTTATTTGCTTCTCATCCTGAAGAAAGACGCGGATGGCAGAAATAGAGTGATCCGGTATACCGTGTTATTTGCTCTTGTTATCAGTTCTGTTTTCTGGCTGATCTTCTCGGTTCCATTGTTTTACGATACCATTGGCTACCGAATGGCAGGCTTTCTGGATTTGCTAACCGGAGATAACCAGAATGTGCTGAATGGCGATATGGAAAGACAGTATATGATGGATTATGGAATCGATTTTTTCAAGGAACGTCCGATTACGGGATATGGTACCGATAACTTCAAAATTTTGTTTGGCGATGCTTACGGCAGGTATGTTTATTCGCATAACAACTTTATTGAAATGCTAGTAAATTATGGCGTAATGGGGTTCATCCTCTACTACTCGTTTTATATGTTTCTGATTTGCAAGCTGTGGCTTATGAAAAATGACAATAGCAAATTGAGGGATTTTTTCCTGGCCTTTATGATTTGCCTGCTTCCATTCGAAATGGGCGTAGTGTCCTACAATCTGTATTTTATACAGTTGTTTATCTGCTTCGGCAGTGTCATCGTTTTGCAGAAGACACCAAAAGAGAATAAGAAATGGGGCTTGCCGACTCATGCGTACAAAGAGCAATTTTGACACAGGATTCTCCGGTGTGTTTTGGATGGGGATGATGACGATTCTCAACTACTGTGCGCAATTGGTCATCACCTACTTCTTGGCGCGTTTGTTGTCCCCAGCTGACTATGGTGAGGTCGTAGCCCTAACCATCCTCATCGGTTTGGCGGAATTGTTCTGGATGTTTGGCGTAGGCCCTGCCATAGTCCAGAAAGCAGATATCAGCAAAGATGACATTATAACTGGAAATACCTTGAATATACTGTTTGGCATTTTTGTATTTATTGTGATCAACATATTGGCCATTCCGCTGGTGAAGCTGTTCAGCATCTCGGATATCGTGATGCTGCGCGTATTTTCGTTTGTATTTATCCTGAACAGCCTCGCCAGCTTGTCGCAGGCACTTAGCCAGAAAAAGTGCAGGTTTAAACGGATCTCTGTCGTCAGGAGCATATCCATAATCTTTTACGGTGGAGCAGCGATATCGTTGGCTTTTATGCAATTTGGTCCCTGGGCGCTTGTCTATGCGAACCTGTTGCAAGCCCTGCTGGTAAGCGTATTGTTCTTAATCCTGGAACCTGTACCAGTGAAGTTCAAGATCCATAAAGAATCGGCAGGCAAGCTGCTGCATTTCGGCGGAGGATTTACATTGGCCAGGTTTTTCAATTATTTGGCTACCCGCGGCGACTCCTTTGTCATTAACAAATTGATGGGCAAGTCAGAGCTGGGACTGTACACCAGAGCCCAACAGCTGCTCATGTACCCGGTCAATCTTGTTGGAGAAACGCTTGACCAGGTGCTGTTCCCTCTTCTATCCCAGAATAACGGAGATAAAAAGAAATTAAAGCAGGTCTTTCTTAATGGCACGGGAACGATTGCTTTTATAACAGCTCCGATCGCAATAGCGGCTTTTATTCGAGCGGAAGAAATGATCGTGTTTTTTCTGGGGGAGAACTGGCTGGATGCTGTACTTCCATTCAGGATGCTGATCATTGGTCTCTTTTTCAGAACCGGCTATAAGCTCAGCGAATCATTGGTGAGAGCGATGGGGAAGGTCTATCAGGGAGCGCTGATTCAGGTGATCTATGCGCTTTTTGTTGTAGCCGGCGCATACCTGGGGCATTTCTATGGCTTGGCAGGTGTGGCATCCGGCGTTACTGTTGCCTTCACAGTCAATTATATTTTGTTGACGGGATTGTGTATGTACCTGGTTCGCATCAGCATGGCGGATCTGCTCAGAACGATCGTTCCTTCGCTGATCTATAGTACAATTGCGATTGCAGCTGTCATGCAAGCCGATCCGTTGTTTATAACCTTGAACAATCCTTTGCTTATCTGTGTTGTGACGGCTGTTTTTGTATTTTTGGTCTATCTGCTGTGCTTTGTGATGTTGAAAAAATGGACGATGTCTGCCGAACTGCGGGCATTTATACTGGCTTTGGCGCAGCGATTTTCCTTGCGCCGCCGAAAGCTGAAGCGAGTACAGGAAGCAAATGCGTAAGAAGTTACATCACTCCATAATAGAAGACTGCGTGGGATCATAGGAATGAGGAGCAAACGTGTTTCCGTTTTACAGTGGTTTTGTTTTTTCTACCCGTTTCTAATTTATCCTTGGGGTCAGGGGGATTATTATACGAATGTCAAAGCCTATTATTTAATAGGATTTGTCATCCTGCTCGGCTGGATGCACGTATGGTCGCTGCTGACACAGTACAAATATGGAAAGTTGAAACCAAAACCGATGGAGTGGCTGATGGTTGCCTTGCTGCTCTTAATCGGTTTTTCTACTTTAAATTCCGATTACCCTTCACTAATTGGCGATCGCACGCAGCATCAGGGAATCGTCATCATGGGTACATATGTTGCGCTGTTTATGCATGCATCCCGCATGTCTGTGCTCGATCAGAGCAAAGTCCTGCAGTATATGGCGGCAAGCTCTTTGGTTTGTGCATGTTATGGGATTGCTCAATATTATGGTTTTGCTATTTTTCCGCAGGATCATATGAACCATCACTTTGCCAATCGAAGCTTTTCCTTTTTCGACAATCCGGATTACTTTGGTTCCTATTTGGTCATGGCCTCACTGCTGGCCTTTACCTTTTTTTTGATGGCTGCCAAGAAATCGGCCGCATTCATGTATTTGCTGTTGTTCGGCATACTCATCGCAGCGTCGCTGCATTCCGAAACACGAAGCGCTTGGGTGGGTATTGCGGCGGGATTAAGCGTATTTCTGCTCTTGTTCGCCAGAACGAGGAAGGGGCTGTGGAAAAAAGGCATGCTTGGCATCGTCACTCTCTTCCTCGTACTGATCGTGCTGAACGGACTGTCTCAGAATACCTATTGGGAACGAGCTCAAAGCATTTGGCACGATACTCATATAATTGTGGCAGATGCCGACAGAAATTGGGCAGGAGCCTCCAGATGGTATATCTGGCAAACAGCGATTCCTCTAATTGAAGCTTACTTTTGGACTGGCTCCGGGCCGAATACGTTTCAACATGTTTTTCATCCGGGTGTTGATCCAGACTATTCGACCTATATTCGTACCCCCATCCACGACATGAATAACGATTATTTGCAAATTGCGCTGACGATGGGCGTACCGGCGCTTCTGCTCTATCTGCTGATTTTGGGGATGGTCTTCAAGAAAGGCGTCCAAAAGGTCAGAACCTCAGAGGGCGCAAACCAAATCTTTCACTGCGGTTTGCTCGCCAGCACAGCAGGATATTTGATTCAAGCCGTCTTCAACATAAGCGTAGTTTCCGTGGCGCCTTTCTTTTGGATTATTTTCGGCTTCTTATATAGCGAGACAAAGGTAACAGGAGTGAAAAGGATGGAGGGATAAGCATTGTCCATACTAGTTACAGGCGGAGCAGGGTATATAGGGAGTCACACCTGTGTAGAGCTGTTAAATGCAGGGCATCAACTTGTTGTGGTGGATAATTTATCGAATAGTAACGCCAAGTCGCTTGAGAGAGTCCAGGAGATTACCAGAAAGCGAATCCAATTTTACAAAGCAGATTTGCTTGACAGATCATCGATAGAGATGATATTCGAACAGAATCCAATTGAAGCAGTTGTTCATCTTGCCGGCTTGAAAGCGGTAGGCGAGTCTGTGCAGACCCCGTTGCAATACTATGAAAATAACGTAACGGGTACAGTCATTCTGTGTGAAGTCATGAAAAAATTCGGAGTAAAGAAACTGGTGTTCAGCTCCTCAGCTACAGTATATGGCGTACCGAAAGTGGTGCCCATACCGGAGCATGCGCCGCTTGGCGCCACAAATCCTTACGGACGCACAAAGCTCATGATAGAGGAGATACTGCGAGATTTGTACAGCTCGGACTCTGCGTGGAGCATTTTGCTGCTGCGCTATTTTAACCCAATAGGCGCCCACCCGAGCGGGCTCATTGGCGAAGATCCTGCAGGAACGCCGAACAATCTGCTCCCTTATATTTCTCAGGTAGCAATAGGAAAGCTGGATGAACTGAACATTTACGGTGCGGACTATCCGACTCCCGACGGAACAGGCATCAGGGACTACATTCATGTGGTTGATCTGGCGAGAGGGCATCAGAAAGCAGTAGACAAAGTGCTAACAGGCCACGGAATTGACGCATACAATCTCGGTACGGGGAAAGGGTGCAGCGTGCTCGAAATGGTTCGGATCTTTGAGAAAGTGTCCGGCAAAGTAATTCCATACAGAATTGTCGAGCGTCGTCCAGGGGACGTCGCGCTTTGCTATGCAGATCCCACTAAGGCCAAAAAGCATTTGGGATGGTGCGCTGAGTATGGAATTGAGCAGATGTGCAGAGATTCCTGGGCCTGGAATGTACAAAATCCTGACGGCTATGGACGTGATATTCATGAGGAACACAAGTCCCAAGTACTCGCTTGATCAATTCACCCTTGAACTGCAAGCGTTCATTCGCGACGCCCAGGAACGTGCGATTCATGCCGATGAAGCTTCTGTTCAATGCTATATCAACGAGCTGAAACCGCTTGTCATGAAGCTGCTGCAAGCTCCCGATCACCAGCAGTCCGAGGTGCGAACGCGCACAGCGTTAAGGGAGAAATAAACCGGTGGGATTTCACTATGGAGAGGAGTTTGCTGATGGAGACAATGGCTGATGCATGGATGTTTCAACGCGGCGATTCGGATAGCCGATCCGAAAGTCTGGCGCAATACCCTTATCTCAACTGCTTTGTGGTTTGGCTGACCGGGTTGTCAGGCTCGGGCAAATCCACGATCGCCTCAGCCCTGCAAGCTGAATTGAGTCGAAGACTCATCCCTTCGCTGGTGCTGGACGGGGATCAAGTCCGTCAAGGGTTGAGCCGGGATTTAGGTTTTTCCATGGAAGAGCGTGCGGAGAATATCAGAAGAGTGGGAGAGGTTGCCAAGTTGCTGCAGGATGCCGGCCTCGTCGTCATCGTCTCGGCGATTTCGCCGCGGCAAGCGGATCGCGTTCGGGTGCGCGACAGTATCGGGGAACGTTTCATTGAAGTTTTTGTCGACTGCCCGTTAGCCGTTTGCGAGCAGAGAGACACGAAGGGATTGTATCGAAAAGCGCGTGAAGGCAAGCTGCACAATTTGACCGGGATCGGCTCGCCTTACGAAATTCCGGAGAATCCGGAAGTGGTGCTGAAAACAGATCGGCTCTCATTGGCCGAGTCTATCGAACAACTCATCAGCTATCTTGAACAAAGACAGCTTGTTTAAGGAGGAATAGCCATGTGCGGCATTGTGGGATACGTAGGGAAGCGAAACGCGCTGGAGGTTTTATTGAATGGATTGCAAAAGTTGGAGTATCGGGGCTATGATTCGGCAGGCGTTGCGGTATTTACGGAAGTGGGACTGCAAATCCGGAAATCGAAGGGGCGATTGGCCTCTCTCGAATCGAAGCTTCGGGAGCAGCCGCTGCAGGGAAACATCGGAATGGGCCACACGCGATGGGCCACGCATGGCAAGCCTTCAGATGTAAATTCGCACCCTCATACAGATAATAGCAGCAAATTTTCGGTCGTGCACAACGGCATCATTGAGAACTATTCCACGCTAAAGGAAGAATTGGTCAGGCAGGGACATATCTTTGTGTCCGAGACAGATACGGAGGTGATTTCGCACTTGATTGCCAGCCTGTATGTGGGGGACATTGTCAAGACAGTTCAACAGGCTGTCAAGCGAATGAAGGGAGCTTTCGCGCTGGGTGTGCTGACCGAATACGAGCCGGACAAGCTGGTAGCCGTTCGCATGGCCAGTCCGCTTATTGTTGGAATCGGGGAAGGGGAGAATTTCATCGGCTCCGATATCCCGGCGTTGTTGGAGCATACCCGCGATATTTACGTTCTGCATGACGGTGAAATGGCTGTGTTAACGGACCGAGCTGTGGAGCTGATGACTGTGGAAGGACAATCCATTGCTCGAGATGTGCTGCACGTGGACTGGGATATAGATACTGCCGAGAAGGCCGGGTTTGACCATTTTATGCTGAAAGAGATTTTCGAACAGCCGGAAGCCTACAGCAAAACGATGCGTGCGCGATTAGATTCATCGGGCACGGAGGTTACGCTTTCGGAAATCGGCGTGGGGCCGGAAGAGCTGCGTCAGATTGATCGGGTGCACATCATTGGATGCGGAACAGCTTATCACGCCGGAGTGGTTGGCAAGAAGTTGATCGAACGTATAGCGGGATATCCGGTAGAGCTCGACATTGCATCGGAATATCGCTATCGAGCGCCGATCGTGACGAGGACGACGTTGGTTATTGTAGTAAGCCAGTCTGGCGAAACAGCCGATACGCTGGCGGCCATGCGTGAGGCGAGAGCGAGAGGCGCGCGTGTTCTGGCGATTACGAATGTGATCGGCAGTTCCATAGCCAGAGAGGCCGATGATGTGCTTCTGACTTGTGCGGGGCCGGAAATTGCCGTCGCCTCCACCAAGGCCTACACGACGCAAGTCATCGCTTTCGCCCTGCTTGCTATTCATATGGGGCAGGCTGTCAACCGCTTGGAGAAGTGTGAAAGGATGGCATGGATCGACGCTCTGCTGAAGCTGCCGAAGCAAGCGGAGCAGATTTTACAGCAAGCCAACTCCTTCAAGCAGATGGCGGAGCAGCTCGCTACGCATCCTAACCTGTTTTTTATAGGAAGAGGCATAGACTATGCTGCAGTGCTGGAGGGTTCGCTGAAGTTGAAAGAAATCTCTTATATTCATTCCGAGGCGCTTGCTGCCGGGGAGCTCAAGCACGGTACGCTGGCGCTGGTTGAGGATGGTTTTCCAATCGTGGCCTTGCTGACGCAAGGAGACGTAGCCGAGAAGACCATCAGCAATATGAAGGAAGTCAAGGCAAGAGGCGCTTATGTTTTCGCTATCGCATCCGAAAACATCCCGCCGTTGGATCATGTGGCAGACCAATGCACGTTCATACCCGCAACTGCAGATTTGCTAAGTCCCGCATTGTCGGTAATTCCGCTGCAGCTTATCGCATACTATGCATCCCTGGCACGGGGGAACGACGTGGATAAGCCGCGCAATTTGGCGAAGAGCGTAACAGTCGAATAATGGGATGCGAAATATTGTTTGATTGATAGGAGCTGATGGTTTGTCTTGCAAAAGCATCGCTACAATTCCAAGTGGGTGATTTCCTATAAGGGGAAAGCTTACGCCACCGTTTATGGGAAGAAGAAAGCTTACGAGATGTATGTAAGGCTCAGCCACTGCATGGTTGGGCTGAGTGTGGAGCCCGCACCCAAGCGGGACAGGAAGCGCACTCCGGAGGAGATAGCTGAGTACAACAGACAGTGGAGAAGAAAAAATCCGGATAAGGTGAAGGCCTATAATCGAAGAAGCTACTTGAAAAAAGCGGCTCAAAGCAGTCAGCGCCAACAGGGCGACGGAAGAAGTCAAAGGCAAGGTCCATAGCCAAAAGCCAAAGCAATGCGAGCAAGAGGGGATTGGAAGGTTTTTCTCTTAGAGAGGAGGAGGAGGGAATGCATAACAGGTCAGGACCCGGACGGGTATCGGGTACTCTTCGCAACAATCTGGAGCCGGCCGGAAGAAATAGGTTCATCAATCGGGACGATCCATTGTATTACGAAAAAATTCTTCGTTATGTGGATCCACATTCCTATGAGGCGCATTACGAGGTGGGACAAGCCTACAAGCAAAAAGGAGAGAACAACAAGGCGCTTTATCATCTGAGGAAAAGCGCTGCGGCAGGTTCCCCCTATGCGGCCAGGGCTCGCGAGGCGTTGAAGGAGTTGGAGGAGGCCAACGAGAGCAGTCCGCCGGATTCCGTGCCAGAGCGAAAGCGTATGCTTCCTGTTCTCCCTCTGGCGGTAGGCGCGATGTTTCTATGCCTGCTTCTATTCCTGCTGCTCGCCAGCTATCAACCGGGGGTCCGCTCTGTCGTTTCGCGTTTCGTCATGGAGCCCGTCGGCATGAGTGTCGTCTATGAGGCCGGAGAACGCCCATTCTACCTGTATTTCGACCCGCAGCGGCCTACCCGCGAGATTGAGCAGGTCTTGTTTGACCAAGCGCTTCAGCTTGGGAAGCAGTATCCGGAGGATCGCATCATCCTGCATGGCGTTTATGCCGCCGGTGAAGAGGACATGCGTGTTCGTCCGATGTCAGACCGCAGCATAGCGGACAGAGCGTTTGTCATCGCGCATTACCATGCCGGCAGTGACAGCCATGTGCATATTCGCTTCGTTCATCCGGATTACGGGGAAGCACAGGCCGCGGCGCAACCGGATTTGCACATTGCCACGAACCTCATACGGACAGCGCTCGAGCAATTCCATCAGGATCACGGTCATTATCCTCAGCAACTGCAGGAATTGGCTGACAGCTACCCCCATAATTATTTGAGTTTTATACCGAAGCCCTTGCACGGCAGGGCAGAACGAACAGACAGGGAGCACGCCACAGGCCCGGATTGGCTCTATCAGCCTTCCTTGACCAACCTGGAAGAGGTGCTGCAGCCTTATAGCCAGGCTCAAATTCCTTATCATCCGATGGAAGTGCTAGTAACCACAAGCAGCCACACGCTCCGGGTTGTAAACGGCCCCTTCCTGCTGCAGCAAAGTCAGGTCGGGCTCGGAGCAGACCATCGCACGCCCGAAGGGATATTCAAAATCGATGAACGTGTATGGGAACCGAATGGCAGTCAGCCGGGAGTGTATGGAACCGCCGCACTGGGATTTGGTCCTTATGCGGTGCATGGAACAAACGAGCTCGCATCGATCGGGGCCAATCAGTCGCAGGGCTGTGTGCGTGTGGCTGATGCAGACATGGCCAAGATATATCCTTTGCTTCCGAAAGGTTCCGTGATTCGGATCGCGGCAGATGAGGGAGCTTCCTTTCAGCAGAAGATTGCCGTGAATAGTCCGCTGTGGAGCGAGCGGTTGTCCTTCGAGGATGAAATCGCCCAGGGTCAAATATTCGCTTGGCTGCAATAAGAGAATGTCCTGTTATCCAAGCAACTAACGATAAAGGGGAATGCGTATGCATGAACAAAAGGTGAGTCTGGATATTTATACTGTCCTGGCGCAAATGGGGATCGATACGGAAAAATGGGAGGCCTGCTGTCGACAGGCAAGAGAGGGGCAAGGCGATCATGGATGCGATCACGACAATGAAGAGCCGCTGTGACCATTGATCAAGGGTAATCCCATATGATGCGCCATGCTCCCTCCAGCTTGACGGCATAGACCTCTTGATGGAGGTCAAATAAGCCGAAGGTCCTTCCTTGAAAATGCTGCGTGACCGGTATTTGATAGACATTGGACAAAGCGGGGGCATCGAAGGACATCGTCCAATTGCCGATCAGCTTGGCGCTGCCGACCGTGAATGCAAATGTGTCTACGCCAAAATGCTCCAGAATCACGTGGTTGCGTGTTTTAATGTACTGGGCCTTGTTGAATTTTTGCTGCATATAGGGGTGGAACATCTCCCAGGCGCTGCCGAAGTCGCCCGTCTGCTCATAGCGATAGAAAACAATGACAGCCTCGCGGGCTTCGGCGCTTTCACCTCGTGAGAAAGAGCGGATCAGAAGCGTGACGACGAGCAGCAGCACGAGGAAAAGCAGGAGCACAAATTTGGCGATTCTTACTTTTCTATATCCGGTTCGGCGGAATCCACCCCTCCCGAACATCGCATGCTCCCACCTTTCCCTGTCCGTTTATCTAAAACTATGAGGGCAGGCCAGCTCTTATGATCAAGTTCAAGAAAGTTCGAAAGTGACGCTCCCGAAGGCAGCCCGGGCAGGTCCTAAAATACACTTCCTCCATATAGAAAGCGATATTCCCAAGCGCCTTCAATGGAATCGATCCGTACGCCGCCGGAATTCTCGGAATACGTATGGAGCATCTCCCCATTTCCCAAATAGATGCCGACATGCGTTACGCGCTGCTTCGCCCGGTTTATGCCAGCGTAATCGGAACGATTCGATCCTTGGTAATCCATGAAGAATACCAGGTCGCCCCGCTTGAGCTGATTCAGGCTGTGAACGAGATTGCCCAGGTCCTTTACATAGCTGGCTTGCTTGCGCGAGTCAGTCGGCAAATACAATCCAATCGCCTCTATAAAGGAACGGCGCACAAAGTCTGAGCAATCGAAAGTGCGGGTCGAATTCCGGTTGGACCCGAATTCGTAAGGGGTACCCCAATAAGATTTTCCCTCGGCAATAACATCTTCTATTGACTTCCTCTTATTTCCGGTTAGTTGATCGGAGTTTTGCGTCATGACATAGTCGGTTTCTATAAACTCCTCTTTGCTGCTGACGAAGCCCGTCTTTCCCTCGCTGTCCTTCACTTTGTACCAGTAGCTGCTCGCTTGCTGAACAATCTCGACCTGTTCGCCGTTCTCCAGATACCTGATCAGCTTTCCAGACACGGAAGGTTCTTCGCGGAAGGAAACTTGTTTTACAATACGACTGTCCGCTGTCTCCGCTTCAGAAGCATCCGCCAGCAACCCCAAGGATGATATCAATAGGGCTGCAGAAATAGTCAACTTGCCTATGCTCGTATTCATCTTATGCACCTCCGACAGCCATATTACCACGAATGGCTCTGCTGTGAGCTAGCAGTTCCTGGAAGTTCTAGGGGAGGGAGATAGAGACGCGTGCATGAAAGTCCTCGGTTTGTGGAATAACAACCGATACTATGTCAAACTCTATGTGTCAACAATGCCGGAGGAAATGAGCGTGGGAGAACATAAAAAAGGGAAGGGTCATTTAAGCTGGTGGGGACTCGCTTTGCTCGGATTAGGCTTTACAACGGGAACGGGATTTTTTCTCGGTTCCAGCATCGCCATCGAAAAAAGCGGATTCTCCATACTGCTGTTATTTTTGATTGCGGCAGTCTGTACCTACTTTGTTTTTGACGCATTGGCGAATATGATTGCCCAGCATGCAGAAGAAGGTTCATTCCGCACTTATTCGAAAAAAGCGTTCGGCCGCTGGTCGGGCTTCAGCCACGGGTGGATGTACTGGTCGTCCGAAATTCTGATTCTGGGCAGTCAGCTGACGGCTATTGGCTTATTTACCCGATTCTGGTTTTCGGATACGCCGCTTTGGCTGCTTACGGCCATCTATGCCTTGTTAGGGGTTGTGATCGTCTTGTTCGGGACCGCGGGCTTTGAGAAGGCGGAAAATGTATTCGCCATTGTGAAAGTATCCGCAATCGTTTTGTTCATTGCCTTAGCCCTGCTGGTCATTCCCGGTGTGCTGGGCAAGGAAAATGCTCACATTCACGAACCCCAAAGTATGGATCACTTCTTTACGGGCGGGGCAATGGGCATGTGGACAGCCTTGATCTATGTGTTTTTTGCATTCGCAGGCATCGAAGTGATGGGGTTGATGGCGGCTGAGCTGAAGCAGCCTAAGGAAGCGCCCAAATCCGGAAAGGTGATGCTCACTATCATCACCATCCTTTACGTGGCTTCCATGGGATTGACTTTGCTGCTGGCGCCGCTGGACAAGTTCAATACGAACGAAAGTCCTTTCGTTACAGCACTCAAGGATCTGAAATTCACGCCTGTTGTGCATGTGTTCAACGGTGTCCTGATTATCGCCGGATTTTCGAGCCTTGTGGCCTCCTTGTTTGCCGTAACACAGATGATGGCCAATATGGCCAAAACGGGCGATGCGCCGAAGCTGTTGAGCAAGAGAACGAAGCGGAAGCTTCCCTATGCTTCCCTGCTGCTGACGATTGGGGGGATGATCGTTTCGATCATTACAGCGCTGGTTTTGCCGGATAAGGTTTTTGAATATTTGACGACGGCCGGCGGATTGATGCTGCTTTATTCGTGGCTGTTTATCGTCTTTGCTTCCCGCAAGCTGTTAAAGCTGACCGCATGGGGCCAGATCAAGACCATCATTGCTGTCGCGATGATCCTGCTGGCTGCAGCAGGCACGCTTTTCGACAAGATCTCAAGACCCGGATTTTTCATCAGCCTGGGGTTTCTTGTAGTACTGGGTGCCGTAACCTGGATCATGACAAGAAGGTGGAAAAGAGAGGAAGAGGCGTCAGAGGCGTGATGCCAGCATATGAACAGCCTGCCAGCCGAAATAAACGCCGAACACGATTAAAGAAAAGCCTGCGATTCTGGTAATCCAGCCGAGCACATGGGAGTTGAGCCATCGGGCAAACAGGCTGGCTGCGGCAGCCATGCCGACGTCCCACAAGAATATGCCAATGAATATGCCCGAACTGTATAGCAGCAGATCCCAGGTCGCATAGGTTTCTGCCGTTTTGGCCAGGATGGAGCCGTAGATGCCGAGCCAAAACAGGATGCTGAGGGGATTGGTCAATGTCATGAAGAAGCCGGAGGAAAAGGAGCGAAGGGAAGACTCGTTTCCCTGCCGCATATCAGCCTGAAGGGCATGCGCGTTCCGCATGCTGTCGATGCCGCAATAAAGCAGGACAAAGCAGCCGAAAGACCACAGGAAGGTCTTCATAAAGGGTGTGCTTAAAAAGTGGGCCAAGCCGAAGTAAATGAGCAGCATGAAGACGGCATCGGCGACCATCGCCCCTAATCCTACGAGCCATGCATGGAAAAAGCCGAAGCGGATGCCTTTGTCAAGCTGAGCCGAGTTGACGGGACCAATCGGTGCGGCTAAGGTCAGTCCTAACACAATATAGCCAAGAAAACTGTTCATGTTCGCTTCTCCTTCTACAAGTAAGAATAAGGCTTGACCAACAAGTACATGCTGTACATTGTATTCCTTGGCTGCCCGGTGTAGAACAGGAGATAGGGGTCATGGACAAAAAAAGAGACTGTCTGCAAGTCGAAAGTCTTGCAGACAGTCCTATAGTTAGGGAAATGAATTCTTTAATTGCGAATGAGATAGTCGAATGCCCCCAAGGCTGCATTCGCTCCAGATCCCATAGAAATGATGATTTGCTTGTAGGGACTGTTCGTGCAGTCGCCTGCGGCGAAAACGCCCGGCACGTTCGTAGCTCCGCGGTTATCGACGACAATTTCGCCGAAGCGGGTACGCTCAACCGTATCGCCAAGCCAGTCTGTATTAGGAACTAGGCCGATTTGCACGAATACGCCCTGCAGGTCGATATGCTTCGTGGCTTCGGTATCGCGTTCTAAGTAGGCAATGCCGTTTACTTTGTCGTCGCCTGTGATTTCCTTCACCTGCACGTTGGTCAATACCGTTACGTTAGACAAGCTGTGCAAGCGGTCTTGCAGAACAGCGTCAGCCTTCATCTCCGGCATGAATTCGAAGACCGTGACATGACCAGCTATGCCGGCCAGGTCGATAGCCGCTTCGACGCCGGAGTTGCCGCCGCCTACTACAGCTACATGCTTGCCTTCGAACAACGGTCCGTCGCAGTGCGGGCAATAGGCTACCCCTTTGTTCTTGAATTCTGCTTCGCCCGGCACTCCTAAATTGCGCCAGCGGGCGCCTGTGGAGAGGATGACTGTTTTGCTCTTCAGCACTGCGCCGTTTTCGAGCTCAACTTCGACCAGTTCCTTCTTCTCCAACCGTTTGGCACGCTGCAGATTCATGATATCGATCCCGTACTCTTTCACATGCTCTTCCAAGCTGGCTACGAGTTTAGGACCTTCCGTATATTTAACGCTGATAAAGTTCTCTATTCCCAAGGTGTCCATCACCTGACCGCCGAAGCGTTCCGCCACAATACCCGTGCGAATGCCTTTGCGCGCGGCATAGATGGCTGCGCTTGCCCCTGCCGGGCCGCCGCCGATGACAAGAACGTCAAAGGGATCTTTGTCGGCAAAGGCCGATGCGTCCGGCGCGCTTCCGATCTTGGCCAGAATTTCTTCAAGCGACATGCGGCCGCTCTCGAAAAACTCGCCGTTCAGGAAGACGGAAGGAACAGCCATGACATCTCTGCTCTCGGCCTCTTCTTTGAAGGCCGCGCCATCGATCATGGTGTGCGTGATGCCGGGATGGACCACGCTCATGACATTGAGCGCCTGCACGACATCCGGACAATTGTGGCAGCTCAGGCTGACAAACGTTTCGAAATGATATTCGCCAGGCAGTGCCTTGATCTGGTCAATGACGCTCTGATCCACCTTGGGAGCTCTGCCGCTAACTTGCAGCAGAGCCAGCACCAAGGATGTGAACTCATGGCCAAGCGGGACTCCGGCGAACGTGACACCCGTGTCTTCGCCAACGCGGTTTACACTGAAGCTTGGTGTACGGGGCAGCTCTGTTTTTTCGATAGTGATTCTGGCGGACATGCTGGACAACTCCTCGACCAGATCCAGCATTTCTTTGGATACAGCATCGGAGCCTGCGCTGACTTTCAGCACAATATCTCCTTCCAATAGTTCGAGATATTGCGCAAGTTGTGATTTGATCTCTGTGTCCAGTGCCATATTCGGGCCCTTAAATCTTTCCTACAAGGTCCAGGCTAGGCTTGAGTGTTTCTGCGCCTTCCTGCCATTTGGCCGGGCACACTTCGCCTGGATGCTTGCGAACATATTGTGCTGCTTTGATTTTGTTGATCAGCGTGCTTGCGTCGCGTCCGATGCCGCCAGCGTTAATTTCTACAGCTTGGATGATGCCGTCCGGGTCGATGATGAACGTACCGCGATCCGCCAGGCCGTCCTCTTCAATCAAGACGTCAAAGTTGCGGCTGATTGTATGGGAAGGGTCGCCAATCATCGTGTAAGTGATTTTGCCGATCGCTTCAGAGCTGTCATGCCATGCTTTGTGAGTGAAGTGAGTATCTGTGGATACGGAATACACTTCCGTGCCAAGAGCCTTCAGCTCCTCGTAGTGGTTCTGCAGATCTTCAAGCTCAGTCGGGCAAACAAATGTGAAGTCTGCCGGATAGAAGCATACTACACTCCATTTTCCCTTCAGATCCTGTTCTGTCACCTCGATAAACTCTCCGTTGCGGAATGCTTGTGCTTTAAATGGGGCAACTTCTTTTCCAATCAGAGACATACTGCATCTTCCTCCTAATGAGTTATTTGTATGATCAATATAGCTGACAGTGTCAAGCAAGGAAGCTCTGCTTGCCTGAACTGTAACTATAATGATTACAATTATGTAATTATTATTACTTACATTCGCCTATCATGTCAAGGGACTTCTCGCATTTTTTCTAATTAGACACAAATTGCAGGATGCGGAGGCTGGCAAACACTCATATTATATGCCCATGAATATGCAGCTAATCTTTCTCGCTCAGGCACATTGGCATTGACCGATGCGGGGCGTAAAAGCAGGGAATGACGCTTCGCCTATGCTTGCCAAGCCAAACTCCCCCTTACTCCTGCCAGCGGAAATAGCTTTCGTTAGTCGCAAGGTAGGGGGCGCCTGTCATGCTTAGTGAAGACGATTTTAATGCCGGCTAGCGTATTTTCCGTAATCAGGGATTGCCATACGGTCAAATTCATTCGCAAGCTTCTTCAAGCCGTTCGCTAACATTTCGCCGGATAGAGGCTTTCCATGACCCGTAATAGCAACGCTTGGCTTGAGTGCTTCCAGTTTTCTGACGGATTCCCAAGCGGCTTGCCAATCCGTGGTCAGATATCTAGGCGGTCCGCTGATTTCCATTTGTTGTGTCAGAACCTTATAGAGCGAATCCTGCTTGACAGCTACGAACGCATCCGCTGCAATGAGTGCACGGTCCTTGTCTCGAAACAACGATATGTGCCCTGGGGTATGCCCGGGCGTATGAATCCAGCGAAAACCCGTTAAATAAGGCACACTTCCATCTGACGGCAGCGTATGGATATGATTTCCCAAATTGACCGGTTCGTTTGGAAAAAGGGGAGACATCTTGGCAACCATGCCTCCTTCTACAGTCGGATCTGGCTCTGGATAGCTCATTTTCCCGGTCAAGTAGGGAAGCTCTAATTCATGAGCATATACAGGAACATTCCAATGCTTGACCAAGTCAATGGCGGCACCTACATGATCAAAATGCCCGTGTGTCAAAACGATAGCTTTCGGCCGACTGTTCGGGCCAAAGCGTTCTTCTGTAACCGAGATAATTTCGTCAGCAGATTTCGGCATTCCTGTGTCAACTAAGACAAAATCCTTAGATCCCGGGTTTCCGACCAAACAGATATTGACGATTTGGATAGTGTGACCCAAGAGATCGGGAAGTACCTCGTAGCTAAGACCGCTGCCGACAGATGTAACCGGAATGTAGTTGTAATCACTTCCATATTCCATCTCTGTGTCCATTGGCTCATGCACTCCTTTCATTATAATAGGCAACAGCATTATCGTTCCAATCCCCCGGGATGGTTATGCAGCCTCCAGAAGTACGGGTGCCAGATAAAGGGCGACACAGCGATCTAGCTTTGACTTAATACGCGCGCCGTACCTAAAGCCAAGTGATGCCAAAGTATTTCCTCAACCGTATCGCCTTGCTGTTCTTCACATTCGATGATTAAGATGACCTCAAGGTTCTTGCCACGGAGCAGACGTTGATGCTTCTTAATCACCTTGTAATAAAAGAAGTTAATGAGAAATCCTAAGAAGAAGCCTGAAGCTGCTCCGATCAATCCCCAATAGATCGGCCCCCAATTCAACTTGAATCCTATGCTTGCTCCTATAACAGCTAAGGCTGTTCCCAATGCAGCTCCTGTACTGATGAGAGAAATGCCGTCAGCATTATGCATGCTATCGAACATCCTGCGCTCTGTCTTGCGATTGGTTAGCGGAACAGCGAAAATCTTTTCCTTGTTTATTCCGTTTTTCTCCAGATAACTGATAGCCAGCTCCAAATGAGTTGAATGTTCAAAGGCAGAAAAAATTTGAATCACGGTTGTCCACTCACCACTTTCCCTCGCATTACCTTGAAACCGGGGTTTTGAAAATCTTTTATAAGAAAGCTTTTCTGTTCAGCGCCATACAGTTTATTGTTTTCAACCGTATTGACATACGAATCGTACACAGCAAACCCCCACATGGACGGCATAAAGAGAAGCCACTGCTTGTTAAGGACAGCCGTTCCACTCGCGATGTCCCCCATAAACAGAAAATGGACAGCGACGAGCAAATTTGAAAAATACAGAAAGACAATGGTCCATACCTGCGCAAAAAATGCGGTCAATAGCCGGTGAATATGCAGCTGCCCTAATCCGGGCATGAACAGTGACCAGATGACGGACATAAGCGGGCTGCGCTTGTCCAAATAATTAATTTCAAGCGCGCCGATGCTGAAGGAATTAAAGGGCGCGTCTTCCCGTTCAGCAAGCAGATACACATTGTTCATATCTATTGTTGTCCGGTAGCTGTCCCAGATGCCGAACAAATAGACGGGAATATACAAAAGCATCCATCTAGTCTCGAGCACTTCCTTGGCCAGCGCAATATCACCGCAAAAGGAGTGAACCATCGCCAGATTGATTTTTGCCTGAATATTGACGAATACTTCCCAGCAAAACAAAACGAGCCCCCGCAAATACTTGCTGAGCAACAGATGTCCAAAGCCCGGAAACGCGGCTGACCACCAAGCGATGACATAGGGGTTCCGCAGGTGGAACTGCGTTGTGCCGGCGATACTGACATGAGCTTTGTATCGTCTGAATTTGTTCTCGGTGTTTTCGTAGTTTTTCGTCGGAATCGCAACCTTTGCTTGTTATAGCATTATTATCCTAAATTTCACAATGGCTATACGTATGATTCCAACTTTTTGTCTTCATGTACACGTTGTTTGGCTGACAATTTGAATCTTCCCCACGTACAGGCACACATAGGCGTACCCCCACATACAATGGTAACAGTCCGCTCCTTGATGAGCGGTTCTGTTGCCTTTTTTGCAGGTGGACCTCATGACGGGGCGCTCAGCCAGCCATCCCTTTGGCGATACGCTGTGGGGGTTGCAGGTCCACTTCCGGGCAAGTCAGGCTTCAACCTTAACCTTTGCGGCCAGTTCCTGCCGCTCTGACTCTGATGGAGGTGTGAACAGCGTGCCTGGATTATTTGCTGCCATTGCCATGTTCGTCAAAGAATTGATGCTGCTGGTTTCGTATGTGAAGAGCAACGTCTTTCCCCAACCGCTTGAGGAGCAGGAAGAAGCGCTTCATCTGAAGCGCATGGCAGAAGGAGATGCCGTATCCCGCAATATTTTGATTGAACATAACTTGCGCTTGGTCGCGCATATTGTCAAAAAGTTCGACAATACCGGGGAAGATCAAGAGGATCTCATCTCGATTGGAACGATCGGGTTAATTAAGGCAATTGAGAGCTATAGTCCGAATAAAGGAACGAAGCTGGCGACCTTTGCGGCACGCTGCATCGAGAATGAGATTCTCATGCACCTGCGCTCGCTGAAGAAAACCCGCAAGGACGTATCTCTGCACGATCCGATCGGCACGGACAAGGAAGGAAATGAAATTACGCTTCAGGATATTCTCGGAACGGAGCACGACGAGGTCGTGGAGAAGGTGCAGGTGAAAATCGAAAAGAATAAAATTTACAGTCATTTGCACATATTGGATGAGCGTGAGCAGGAAGTCATTCGCGGCCGGTTCGGCTTGGATAAAGGGGGCGAAGAACGCACCCAACGGGAAATTGCCAAGGAATTGGGGATTTCGCGTTCCTACGTATCGCGCATTGAGAAGCGCGCCTTAATGAAGCTTTACCATGAATTTTATAAACAAAAGCAGCGGTAAAGCCAAACGCCCGGCCGGTTAACTCCGGTCGGGCGTTCGCTTTAGCTCCATCATGCGTCTGAGTTTGCGGGGAGCAGCAAGCGGAGAATGGCTTCTTCTAGGGTAAAGCGGAAACCTGGGCTTGTCTTTGACAATCGGGAATGTAATCGCAAAGGTTGTCCCTTCCCCGACGGTGCTGTCAACGAAAACACTGCCCTCCATGGCATCTATGATGCTGTAAGCGACCATGAGTCCGAGTCCGGTTCCCTTGCCAGCATGGGCATAGAACGGACTGCCGAGATGCTTGATTTGCTCCTCATCCATACCGATCCCCGTATCGGTGATTGTGATCACGACTTCGCGTGAATGTTTGCCGGGGGCAAGATCGATCACAAGCTTGCCGCCATGGGGCATCGCTTCGATTCCATTTTTCATCACATTGATCAAGCATTGCCTTAGTTTCTGCTCATTTCCGCGTATGTATATGCCTTCTGCAGCTATATAGGATATCATTTGCACGCCGTTCAGTTTGGCGAACGGTCCAAGCAGTGTCAAGCAGGCCTCTGCTTCTTTCCGGAGATCAAGCGTCTGATTAACAGTAGTCTTGGCATGGGTGAGCGACAAATAATCCGAGACGATGCCCTCCGCTTTTTTCAATTCATCCAAGGCTACCTGAATATAAAGATCGCGTTTTTCAGCGGGAAGGTCATGCTGCTTCAACAGCTGGAGGAAGCCGGCTGTAACGGTCAATGGATTGCGCACTTCATGGGATACACTGGCTGCCAATTGATTGACAACTTTGGTTTTCTCCGCTTGCCAAAACTTCAAGCGAAGCGCATGGTTTCGCAGCATTTCCTCTATTAAATAAAAAACTAGCGCCGCGCTTCCGGCTTGAATCAACGCGATTGTTCCGTATTTTTGCAATTGGGTTAAGGTGTACGGTCCGGGGTGGTACAGGGAGTAAATGAATGCGAATACAGCAGAATGGGTCATGCTTAGCGCAACGCCTGCGGCAATTCGTTTTCCTCGATGTGACCTGCTGAAGGCACTTGTGCACAAATAGCCAATCAGAAGCACGGGCAAAACAATTACTAGCGAAACCCAAAATCCTTCTCCCCCAATATAAGCTCGAAAGAGGATAAACACCACAGTGGTCGT
Organism: Xylanibacillus composti; assembly: GCF_018403685.1. NCBI lineage: Bacteria > Bacillati > Bacillota > Bacilli > Caryophanales > Paenibacillaceae > Xylanibacillus > Xylanibacillus composti. The sequence continues at coordinate 56,171 of NZ_BOVK01000032.1, read as the reverse complement.
GAGTCCAGCCCAAGGACCGCCATATAAGAAACTGACAAGAAGCGGGATGATGCGCAAATCATAATAGTAGCCGGCGCCAATTTCGTATGGAAGCAGCATGCAAAAGATGACTGTGCAACTGCAAAGCAAACCCACATACAGGGCGGGAGGCCTCTTGCTGCGATTGGGACGCTCGTGCCAGAAAAGATGGTAGAGAAATATGGGGAGAATAACAAAAAGTACATTAAGCAGCAGTGCCTGGAAATCTTCGCTCACGCGATCACCCGTAATTTGAATGTCTTACTAGGTATTACTTTGTCTTATTTTAGCGGATTTTGCAACAGCTTTTTTAAGACTGGGGCATGTCGGCAAGCTCATGATGGAGCCGCTCAGACAGCCCCAGCACGGCTCGATGATGAGCTGGGGCTGGGGCGTACCCGAATGCATGAATGAAATTAAAACCCTTTATATTGCGGCTCTTCGTTTTCCAGTTCCTGCACGCGCGAGCTTACTTGGTCCACCACCTGCTGTGTCGTTTGTGCGGCCTGCTCAAACATCGATTTGGCTTCCTGGTTTTGCGTGCTTAGCGCGAACTGTTCCAGGCTGGCCTGTGCGCTCTTCAAGGACGCCAAACAAGTTTTGACATTGGATGCGACGGTCATTGCTTCTACCTCCTTTCCGATAGCCCATCAGTAATTTGTCTGTTCCTTCCCTTTTTATCAATGACAATATTTCACTAATCATAAGTATTTGCCATTGCGCTCATAATGTGTATATCAAACATGCGAAAAAAGGGAGAGAACATGTAAAATGCCACAGTGGTTGGAGGTTGCGCTGCGGACTTTTTCTGCGCTGGTTGTACTGTTTATTATTACACGTTTTATTCTTGGCAAAAGACAAATCACCCAATTGACCTACTTCGAATACATCACAGGCATCACCATCGGCAGCATTGCCGCATTTATCTCCCTGCATCCGGACCAGAACTGGATGTACGGTCTGGTCGCCCTTCTCGTATGGGCCATCGTTATGGCAGGGATCGAATACTTCAGCTTGAAGAGCAAGCGGCTGCGCAGTCTGGTTGAGGGCAAGGGAACTGTCTTAATCAAGGATGGAAAAATCATGGAAGAGAATATGGCCAAGGTCCGGTACACCAGCGAGGATTTGCTGGAGCAGCTGCGCAAGAAAAATGCCTTTCAAGCTGCCGATGTGGAATTTGCAGTTCTGGAGACATCTGGCGATTTGTCTGTCCTCATGAAGCCAAACAAACAGCCCATTACACCGGCCCATCTGGGACTTCGGCTTCCGAATCAAGTAGAGCCGCAAGCCGTCATCATGGACGGGGAGCTCATTACGGAGGGATTGGCCACGCTCGGCCTGAGTCCCGGGTGGCTAAAAACAGAGCTGGACAAGCAGGGCATACTGCAGGAAAACGTCTATTTGGCCCAGGCAAACCAATATGGCGAGCTGTATGTAGATTTGTACGACGATCAATTGAAGGTGCCGTCTCCCTCCGCGAGACCGCTTTTGCAGGCAACGCTGAAGAAATGCCAGGCCGATCTTGAATTGTTTGCCTTGTCCACACAAGATCAGAAGGCCAAAAATCTATATGCGAACTGTGCGGATCAGATGAGGCAAGTGATGGAAGACATGGAGCCGCTTTTAACGACTTCGTAAGCAGAGAGGAGCAGGGACAAATGGCCAATCAAAAACTGAAAAAAACGACGCCTGTTCAGAAAAAATATCAAGCGTTAGCCAAGCAAAAAGAGCCGCCCAGGCCGATTCTGCTGAATTGCATCCGCGCTTTTATAACCGGAGGAGCGATTTGCCTGCTTGGCCAAGGCATTATGGAAGCAATGATACACTGGTTCAATCTGGACAAGGAAAAAGCGAGTGACCCGACAGTGGCCATTCTCATTCTGATTTCAGTCATTCTCACCAGCTTGGGGGTATACGACAAAATCGCGCAGTGGGCTGGTGCGGGTTCCGCCGTCCCTGTAACGGGATTTGCCAATTCCCTCTGCTCCTCCGCCTTGGAGCACAGGAGCGAAGGGCTTGTGCTGGGGGTTGGCGGCAATATGTTCAAGCTGGCCGGATCGGTCATTGTATTTGGCGTGGTAGCCGCGTTTTTTGTCGGTATCCTGCATTACATTTTTGGAGGGGGGCCTCATTGATGCTCACCGGTCAACAAACCTGGACATTCGACAAGCGGCCCGTGATTCGGGCAACAGCTACGGTAGTGGGTCCGTATGAAGGCAATGGTCCGCTTGCACAGGACTTTGACATCATTCATGAAGACAGCATGCTGGGGCAGAAAAGCTGGGAACAGGCGGAACGCCTGCTGTTGGAGGAAGCGGCCAAGCTGGCGATTGAAAATGCAAAGCTGACCAAAGAACATGTGCAATTTTTCGTGGGCGGCGATCTGATGAATCAGATTATTAGCGCAACCTTTTCGGCGCGCACCTTGGGTATTCCTTACATTGGTGTATTCGGAGCATGCTCGACATCGATGGAGAGCTTGGCGCTTGCAGCGATGATCGTGAACAGCGGCGGTGCGAGCCATGTTCTTGCGGGTACTTGCAGCCACAATTCCTCTGTGGAGAAGCAGTTTCGCTATCCGACGGAATATGGCGCACAGAAGCCGCCTACTGCGCAGTTCACTGTGACGGGTGCGGGAGCGGCAATCGTAGCCGCCGAAGGCAGCGGTCCTCGCGTAGCATCAGCGACAATCGGTCGCATTTTGGATTTGGGAATTAAAGATCCGAACAATATGGGAGCCGCCATGGCGCCTGCGGCAGTGGATACCATACAGGCACACTTGAAGGATACCGGCAAACAACCGGGTGACTTCGATCTGATTGTAACGGGCGACCTGGCGCAGGTAGGCCATGACATTGCAGGAGAGCTGCTGCGAGAGCATCGCGTGCCAATAGAGGACACGACATTTCATGATTGCGGTTTAATGATTTATGACCGCGACCGGCAAAGTGTGTGGGCTGGCGGCAGCGGCTGCGCTTGCTCGGCCGTCGTGACCTACGGGCATATTATGAAGAAGCTCCGGGCAGGTGAATGGAAGCGTGTTTTGGTCGTGGCGACTGGCGCACTGCTTTCTCCGTTGACGTATCAGCAGGGGGAGAGCATCCCGTGCATTGCACATGCCGTATGCCTGGAAAGCGAGGTGAATTAGAACATGCAGTTTTTGTGGGCTTTTCTCGTAGGAGGGGCTATTTGTGTGATTGGTCAGCTCATGTTCGATGTGGCCAAGCTGACCCCGGGACACACGATGAGCTTGCTGGTCGTAGCGGGTGCAGTGGCCGACGGTCTCGGCTTGTATGACCCCCTCGTAAAATTTGCCGGGGCTGGCGCGACCGTGCCGATTACGAGCTTCGGCAACTCCTTGGTTCACGGAGCGTTGTCCGAGCTGGAAAGGGACGGCATTATGGGGGTCATTACAGGCATCTTCGAGGTCACGAGTGGAGGGATATCCTCAGCGATCATCTTCTCCTTCCTTGCTGCCCTTGTGTTCAGGCCGAAAGGCTGAACCAAGGGCTTTTCGCTTATATGCTGCGACTGCGAAGCTTCACTTCACTTTCGTGGGTATAAAAATCGGGCCCCGCGAAAGTAATCGGAATAAGCTGCGAAGCTTTTCTTCACTTTCGTGGGTACCTTAGTAGTTTCTGACAATGTTTTTTTGACGTTTTACCGATGTACGTCTCGGCATATCTCCGGTATGATGTTAAGGAGGACCTTTACAATACTGGAGGTATGACCATGACTGTGCAGCAAGCCGATATGGATAAGATCCGGCAACTCATTACTAACCTCGATACCTGCATCATGGGCAAGAAACAAGAGATTGAATGGATCGTCACAACCCTGCTGGCAGAGGGGCATTTGCTTCTCGAAGATGTGCCGGGTACGGGGAAGACGGTATTAATTAAAGCACTATCCAAGTCCATTGACAGCACGTTTCGCCGCGTGCAATGCAACCCCGATCTGTTGCCTACAGATATAACCGGCGTTTCGATTTTTCATCCCAAGGATGAAACGTTCGTGTTCAGGCCAGGACCTGTCATGACGAATATTTTGCTTGCCGACGAAATCAATCGGGCGACGACGAAGACGCAATCCGCCTTGCTGGAAGCCATGGAGGAAGGGCATGTGACGGTCGATGGGGAATCGCACAGGCTGCCGCGGCCTTTTCTGGTATTTGCAACACAAAATCCGATTGATTTTGAAGGGACCTACTCGCTGCCCGAGGCTCAGCTGGATCGCTTTATGATGAAGATCAGCTTGGGTTACCCGGATCAAGAGACCGAAGCCCGGCTTGTCAGCAGCCAATCGGTCCGCCATCCGTTGGATACGCTTGCACCGGTTATGTCGGTGCAGGATGTGCTCCAGCTTCAAGCTGCCGCCAAGCATGTGCATATGGATGAGGCCGTGCTTGAATACGGAATCGCGATTACCCGGCAAACCCGCCAGCACAGCGGCGTATTCCTCGGGGCAAGTCCTCGCGCATCGCTTGCATTGATCGCGGCAGCGAAGGCGTATGCCCTCGTGCAGGGACGGGATTATGTGATACCGGACGATCTGAAGAAGCTGGCTTATCCTGTTCTGGCCCATAGGCTAATGCTTCGCGCCGAGGCAAGAATGGAGGGCGCCACGGAAGCCAAAATTTTGCAATCCATCTTGGAGCAAGTGGCCGCGCCGGTGCGGCTGGGGAGATAACGGATGGACCCGATAACGGCAAAAAACGCCCTGCGCAGTGGAAATGCCAGACGCGCAGCCGTACTGATCGGACTTGCGGTCTGCTCTATATTTTTCGTGATGTTCCAGGGCGGGAAATTGGCGCTGATGCTGTTTATTTTCGTATGCATGCTGGGCATCTACCTGGCTTTGGGCAGATGGAGCGGCATTGCGCACGTCCAAGCGGCCAGAAGTTTGGCGAATGTCGGTAAGGATAACAAGCTTGCAGCCGGCAGCCCGCTCCAAGTGAAGGTTGATGTGACGATCCCTGGACTTTTTCCCATCCCTTATGTTTTGTTTGAAGAACATATCCAATCGAGCAAAGGACAGTCCTATCCTATTTCCTCCACCTTTATCCCCGACTATCGGCGAAGGGGTGAGGTGTACTATGAGACGGCGCCGCTGGAAAGAGGCGTGTATGCCTTCAAGGAGATGGTCTTTGCAACAGAGGATATTTTCGGTTTGTTCGAGCATCGGGGACAGGTCAAAAGCGTTCGCCACGTGCGCGTATATCCCCGCACGGTCGATATCACGGATTGGATGTATTACAAGCAGCTGAGCAAAGGAGCGCATGCGCATACGGCAACATCCAGAGCGACCCGGGAGACTACGCAAATTAATGGCGTCCGGGAGTATGTGTATGGCGACAAGCTTTCGCGCATCCATTGGAATGCCACAGCAAGGACGGGTACATGGAAGTCAAAGGAATATGAGCGGGAGGCCATGCCCAAGCTTGTCCTGCTGCTGGACCGAAGAAAGGCAGCATATCCCGAACAAACGGTGTTGGAGAATGCGGTGTCCGCTGCTGCCTCTCTTATTCGGTATGGGAGCCGCCAACAGATGATGATGGGGCTGATTACGGCAGGGAAGCGGGCAGCTGTATTTCCTGCCAAGCGCGGCGAACTCCATGCGGAATCGATGATGGATCATCTCATTGAAGTGGAGGCGGATTCCGCCTTTACCCCCATGCAGCTGGCAGAAGGTTTTGCCGGCGCGCTCGGAAGAGGCACTATGGTAGCGCTTATTTCCCCCATGCAGGACAAATCTGTCATGGATACGCTTGCGTGGGCGGCCCGCAATCACATGAGCGCCTGCCACTTGCTGCCCATTCGCAGAGGCGAAGAGGAGAAAGCCATGCAGTGGTCAAGCGTGCTGCGCGAGCGCGGTTTTGTCAGCTATCCGTTCGCCCAGCTGAAGGAACTCTCGCAGATGCTGGGGGGGCGGCACTCATGATCAAAGCCAGGTTGAAAGCATTGCTGAGCAAGATAGGACAAAGCTGGATGGCCGCTTGGTCTGATCGGTTGGCTTCGGCCGCGTGGGCGGCAATTGTGCTTCAATTTGCTTTTTGGCTGGGACACGAATCTTATAATGGATATACCTGGTACGCCGAAACGAGGACGGTTGTATTCACATCGCTGATCCTTTGCGGCCTTGCAGAGGCTCTGCTTCCTATGCGAAAAACAATACGGGTCCTTGTGCAGCTTGGAGTAATCTTGTGGGTACATGGACATGTGCTTCAATACGAACCATTCTGGGAGGAGGGACGCTCTTTTGGCGGCAATTTGCTGCAGAATGTTCAGCCGTTCCTGCCTTATTTGTGGTATGCGCTGGCGTTTTGGTGCGCTTATCAATTTGTTCTGGCCTGGGCCAAGTCCAAGATCAGAGTAATCGGCTTGGTGTTGGCAGCTATCCTGGTAATGGCTGTAGCGGACAGTACCGGCAAGATTTATTTATGGCAAGAAACGGCCATCATTGTCTGCAGCGGACTGGTTCTTGCCATACTGTCCCATTATAATGATTTCCGCAAGCGCCATCCGCAAGCCTGGAAGTACCTTGAAGACTACCCCGGTACGATCATATGGCCTGCGGTAATCGTGATCGCTGCAACAGTAGGCGCCGGCACTGCGGCGCCGGAGGCGCGTCCGCTGCTGACTGACCCTTATACAGCCTGGCAAAACTGGAAGGGGAATGATGTATCCAGGATCGGACAGAAACCGTTGAGCAGTTCCAGCGCAACGCAGTCCACAGCGAATGCCTCTTCCGGCTACGGCAGGGATGATCGTGAGCTGGGCGGAGGCTTTGATTACGATCACAGCGAAGTCATGAGCGTCGTGACTGATCGAAGAAGCTACTGGCGGGGGGAAAGTAAGTCCACGTATACAGGGGAAGGCTGGGAAGCCGTATTGACAGAAGCTGTTCCGATCCGCCTGCAGACGCCGATCGCAACCCCAGCAATGGGCGACTATGTGGAAGTCAGGCAGACGGTGACCGTCTTGTCCGAGCATGCTTATCCGGTGTTGTTCGGAGCGATGCAACCGGCTGTCATTGAACAGGTCAATGGGGATTCCGAAGGTCCGACGCCCGATCTGGCGTGGTCGGCTGAAAATGCGGCCTTGCTGTATCGGGGCGACGATGACGAATATCCAAAAACGTATACGCTCGTTTCCCATGTGCCGGTGATCGATGCTGAGGCACTGCGAAACGCGGAGCCCCGAACTTCGAGCATGAACCAGTACACGGCATTGCCGGATACAGTGCCGGAACGGGTCAAGGCGCTTGCCGAGGAGATCGCGGCGGAAGCGAATAATGACTACGACCGCGCCAAAGCGGTGGAAACCTATTTGCGTGAGACGTTCCCTTATACGAATCAGCCTGATATCGGCAAAGGGAGCAGTCCGGATTTCGTAGACCGCTTCCTCTTTGAGATTCAGGAAGGCTATTGCGATTATTATTCCACGGCAATGGCCGTGATGCTGCGTACCCTGGATATACCGACACGCTGGGTAAAGGGATACACGTCCGGATCGAACCGTCTTGAGATTTACGGGTTCGAGGACGCAATCAATCGCTTTTCGGATCCGAATGGCGCGGGCGATTACATGGTGCGGAACTCCGATGCCCATTCTTGGGTAGAAGTATATTTTGAAGGACACGGCTGGATACCGTTCGAGCCTACGGCCAGCTTCTTTATGCCGATAGCCGAATCGGTGGAAGAAACATCTCCGGCATTCGAGCTGCCCGAAGTGGAAACAGGCGGAGTCGAGGAGAGCGAAGCGCCGGCAGGGGATAATCGTTCGGCGATTGGCATTGCGGCTGGCGCCGTTATCCTTGCAGGCTTGCTGCTCTACGTATTATTTAAGAAAGGCATGCTCACCTCTGCAGGCAGCTACTTGCTGCGGCCTATACGGAAGAAGCCCAGAGGACACGATGAGCAGGTGATCCTTACATTCGAAGCCCTGCTTAAATTCGCCCGCAAGCGCGGATATACCCGCCATGATTCGGAGACGGCTAGGGAATCGATTGAAAGGTGGATCGCGAATAACCGCGGTCTCGAGCCTGAATTGACCGCGGTGCTGCAGCTATTTGAAGAGGCCAAGTACAGCGGGGTCGCCGTGAAGGAGCAGGATGCGGAGCGCATAGCCGAGCTTTTGGAACACCTGAAAAAGGCGATGTAGCCGCACAGTGTTCATCCACCCGTCTGCGGCCGGGGAACAACCTTGTTGTCCCGGCAGCAGCGGGTTTTTGTTTTTTGCAACAAAATGGTGGGATGTGGTATAGTTTGTTCCATGAAAACACTTCTGAGGTGAACGGATATTGCTGAATAAGCTTGTACCGAAGGAAATGGTCGAATCCATCTATCAGATTGATCTGGACCGGCTATGGCTGCAGGGGAAACGTGGAATTATAACGGATTTGGACAATACATTAGTGGGCGCCGAGGACCCGCTGGCTACGCCTGAACTGGTTGCTTGGCTAAAGAGTATTCGCGAGCGCGGCTGGAAAGTGGCGATTGTCTCCAACAATAACCGGACGCGTGTTTCTGCGTTTGCGGAGCCGCTGAATGTGCCGTTCCTGCACAGCGCCCGCAAGCCGTCTGCCAGAGCGTTCGTTCAGGCAATGCAGGCGCTGCAAACGGACACGGCTGAGACGGTCGTAGTCGGGGACCAAATGCTGACTGATGTATTGGGCGGCAACCGGCTGGGCATGCATACGGTTCTGGTGAAGCCTGTATCGCTTGCGGGCGAGGGCATCTTTACAAGGTTCAATCGCAGACTGGAGAAGATCGCCGTGTCGCGGCTGAAAAAGCAGGGCCATCATATGTTCAAGGAGGAGAAGCGATGACAGCGGCAGACATAAATAACGACAGCAAGCGCTGCTTTGGCTGCGGCGCCGCATTGCAAAGCGGGGACACTGCGAAGCCCGGCTTTGTTCCTGCTTCGGCCTTGAAAGCGGAAACAGCGATTTGCAAGCGCTGCTTTCGCATCCGTCATTACAATGAAATCTCGACCGTTACGGTAGACCAGAACGCTTTTGTACAACTGCTGTCCTCCATAGCGGATACAGACAGCCTGGTTGTAGCAATCGCAGATATTTTTGATTTTGAAGGCAGCTTAATCTCCGGGCTTCACCGCTTTATCGGCCGCAATCCGGTGCTGCTGGTCGCTAACAAGATGGATTTGCTGCCGAAGGGATTGAACTGGAACCGGATATTGAATTGGGTGCAGCAGCAGGCGAAAGCGCAAGGATTGAAGGTGGAAGGTGTCGCGCTGTGCAGCGCCAAGCGGAATGTGGGCTTTGAGCGTGTAGTCGAGCGCATCGACCAGCTGCGAAAAGGACGGGATGTTTATGTAGTCGGCGCAACCAATGTCGGCAAATCCACATTGATCAATCGGCTCATTCGCGATTACAGCGACATGGATGCAGAGCTTACGACCTCGCCTATTCCGGGCACGACACTCGATGCGGTCCGGATTCCGCTGGAGGACGGCAAAGCTGTAATCGATACGCCGGGCATTGTGTATCCGCACAGGCTTACCGAAGTCGTGCCGAAGCGAGTTCTGAGCAAGTTAATGCCGGATAAGCCGGTGAAGCCTCTCGTTTATCAGCTGCAGGAGAAGCAGACGTTGTTCTTCGGCGCTTTGGCCAGATTCGATTTTGTTCAGGGCGAACCGCAATCGTTCACCTGTTATGTTTCGAACAGCATCAAGGTGCATCGAACGAAGCTGGAAAAGGCGGATGCCCTGTATGCCGAACACAAAGGCGGCTTGTTATCTCCGCCGGATTCGGAAGAATGGAACGAGCTGCCTCCTCTCGCAAGGCATCGTCTGTTCATACCGAAGGGGAAAAAAGCGGATGTCTATGTGTCTGGATTGGGATGGATAGCGGTAAACGGAGAAAGCGGAGCGGAATTGTCCCTTCATCTTCCGGAAGGGGTTAAGTACGCGGTTCGCGACCGATTGATATAGAGACAGGGAGGAGTTTCATGTTGAGCGGACTAGAGGGGCTTGGGAATGCTCGGCTTAATAGCGATACGGTCATCTATGGTGTGCTTGGCCATCCGGTTCGGCAGTCCAAATCGCCCATTATGCTGAACCGCGCTTTCCAGACAGCGGGAGTCCATGCGGCTTATGCGGCATTTGACGTAGCTCCCGAACGGATTGGCGACGCATTGGCAGGCATTCGTTCATTGGGATTCGGCGGAGCGAATGTCACCATTCCGCACAAGGTTGCCGTGATGGGCCACCTGGACGAGATCGATGAGGCTGCGCGCGTGATCGGCGCTGTCAATACGATTGTGAACAAGAATGGCAGATTAATCGGGTATAATACGGATGGCATCGGTTACGTACGCTCCCTGAAGCAAGAGACGGGCGTTTCCTTAAAGAGCAAGCGCATATTGGTGCTTGGCGCAGGGGGAGCGGCCAGAGGAGTCGTATATGCGCTGCTAAGGGAGCACCCGGCTTCTGTAGCGATTGCCAATCGAACAGAACAAAAAGCCTTGGAGCTGGCAGCGGCTCTTAAGGATTACGGGACGGTTGACAGCGTTCCCTGGTCAAGCTGCAGGCAATTTTCTTACGATCTAATCATCAACACTACGCCGATCGGCATGCACCCGAATGAGGATGAATGGCCGGCAGATCCTGCTTGTTGGCCGGATGCGGAAGTGTTCAGCGATCTTATTTACAACCCGCTGGAAACCCGGTTTCTGCAGGAAGCCAAGCGGCTTGGCCGCACGATCCACGGGGGGCTCGGGATGTTCGTGTATCAAGGTGCGTATGCATTCGAATATTGGACAGGTATGACAGCTCCTGTTGCGGAGATGCGGAGCGCGGTATTGCAGTCCTTTGAAAAGTGAGGTGAAATCATTGCTGACAGGGAAACAAAAGCGCTATCTTCGCGCACTCGCCCATCATTTGGACCCGATCTTCCAGGTAGGCAAGGGAGGCGTCAATGACCATTTAATCCGCCATGTGCAAGAAGCGATAGAAAAGCGGGAATTGATGAAGATCAGCGTGCTGCCGAACTGCATGGAAGAGCGCCATGAGGTAGCGGCCGAAATTGCGGAGAAAGCTGGCGCAGAGCTGGTGCAGGTCATAGGCAAGGTCATTGTGCTGTACAAAGAATCCAAAGATCACAAGCAGATCGATCTGGTGGGCATGCCATGAGAATCGGAATCCTTGGCGGCAGCTTCGATCCTGTACACCTCGGTCATCTCATCGCTGCTGAAAGGGCGAGGGAAGAGCTGAGACTGGATGAAGTGTGGCTGATGCCGGCCTTCGTTCCGCCGCATAAGCGCCAAGCCGGCGATGCCGCGCCGGCAGCCGACCGCTTGGCCATGCTGGAAAGGGCAATCGCCCCTTATGCCGGAATCCGTGTGACGGATATAGAAATAAAGCGCGGCGGCATTTCGTATACGGCCGACACGATGAAGACATTGACGGAATTGTATCCCGAACATCAGTTCAGCTTTATTATCGGTGCGGATATGGTACAAATACTGCCGGCTTGGCAACGAATCAACGAACTGATCCGTTATGTGCGATTTGCGGCGCTGGATCGCCCCGGCTTTCCGGCAGTAAGCCAAATCGCGCTCCCCAAGGATCTTGCGTCGCAGATCGATTGGGTGGAGATGCCGGCGATCGATCTGTCGTCAACCTATGTTCGATCATTGTGCAAAAAAGGGCGGTCTGTCCGTTTCCTCGTGCCGGATTCGGTCTATGATTATATAAAGGAGCGTAGATTGTATGAAGCCTGATTTGCAAGCCGTCATGGAGAGCGTACGGGCCCAGATGCCGGAAAAGCGGTGGCAGCATACAATCGGCGTGCGGGACACGGCGATCAGACTCTCCCTGCAATACGGAGCCGATCCGGTGCAAGCAGAGTGGGCGGCTGTCCTGCATGATGTTGCAAAATATTGGCCTGTTGAAAAGCAGCGCCAAACGCTTGTCGACGCTGGGGAGCAGGAACCATGGCTGCAGTATGACAAGCCGCTTTGGCACGCTCCCGCAGGAGCCATAGTAGCTGAGCGACAATACAGCGTGACGGACAGCATGATCCTGGACGCGATTCGTTACCATACATCAGGCCGGCCTGGAATGACTTTGCTGGACAAGGTGGTCTGCCTGGCCGATTACATGGAGCCCGGCAGAGCCTTTCCGGGTGTTGACCGAATTCGGGAATTGGCCGAAAGGAGTCTGGAGGCTGCGCTGATAGCCGGCTTCGAAGGAACGATCGGCCAGTTGATCGAGCAAGGCGCACCCATCTTCCCGATGACCGTACTTGCGCGCAACAGCTTGTTGGAGGAACTGGATGCAGCCCGGCAAGAAAAAAAGGAGGAAGGACATTCATGACGCAATCCGCACAGTTGATGCAAACTATTATGAAAGCCATTGAAGAGAAGAAGGGGCATGACCCGGTAGCGCTTGATCTGCAGGGTCTTTCGACGATTGCCGATTACTTTGTCATATGTCACGGCAACTCGGATATTCAAGTGCAGTCGATCACGACGGAAGTGAAGCAGCAGGCGGAAAAAGCGGGATGGCGCATGCGGGGCATGGAAGGGTTCGACACCGGCAGATGGGTGCTCATGGATTTCGGAGATGTGATTGTGCACATCTTTCATCGGGAGGACCGCCAATTTTACAATATTGAACGCCTCTGGTCGGATGCCCGCACCGTGGAAACGGTATGAGACTCCGGGCAGGCATGAAGGCGAGTATGATTGTTGCCAGGGAAGTGCCGCCTATCGGGTACTTCCTGACTTTGCCCGATGTGCCGGACGTGCTGCTGCACTACAGTGAAGCACTCGGCGAGGTGAAGACAGGCGAGCGGGTTGAAGTGTTCCTGTTCCACGACAGCGAAGACCGATTGGCCGCAACGATGCGTCAGCCTTACATCGAGGAGGGCAAGGTATCGCGGCTGCAGGTCGCGGACATACACCCTCGCCTTGGCTGCTTTCTTGATATGGGATTGAGCCGGCATTTGCTCTTGCCTGTCAGGGAGCTTCCCGAGCTCAGGGAGTTGTGGCCCCAGGTAGGCGATCACGTATTCATTGTGCCGTCACATGACAAGCAGGGCAGGCTGCTGGCCAAGGCGGCGGGGGAGGAAGAACTGGCGCCCCTCATGTTGCGCGCTCCCGAAGACTGGAAGAATCGAACGTTGAAAGCAACGGTGTATAAGCCTTTGCAGATTGGAGATTTCGCGGTGGTGGATGCCGGCGTGCTGGGCTTCGGCGCGTTCGGATTCGTCCATGAGTCGGAACGGACAAGGAAGCTTCGCATGGGGGAAGAGGCGGAATTTCGCGTGATTTTTGTGCGCGATGACGGCCGTGTGAACTTGTCCATGCGTCCCCTTAAACAGGAAAGCCGCAGTGAAGATGCCGAGAAGCTGCTCGCCGTACTGCGGGAGCGGCCGAACGGAGCGATGCCTTATTCAGACGAAACCCCCGCAGATATTATCCAGAAGCGCTTCGGGATCAGCAAATCAGCGTTCAAGCGTGCGCTTGGAAAACTGCTGAAAGACGGTATTGTGATCCAGGAAGGAAGCTGGACTAAGCTGAAGCACCATGCGCCAGCTGAGCGGGAGGAATAGCTATGGCCTACAATCAATTCGCTTATGTATACGACCGTTTGATGGCAGAAATGCCGTACGACCAGTGGGTCGGTTATGCTGAGGCGATGTGGGAGCTGCTTGGCAAGCCGGTGCGAATTGCCGACATTGGCTGCGGAACGGGCAACATTACGATCCCGCTGGCATTGAAAGGCTATGAACTGACGGGCTTAGATCTGTCGAAGGAAATGCTGCAGGTGGCTGCAGGGAAATGGGAGGCAACCGCCCGCCAACAGCCGTTCGGCGTCACCGGCACTTGCGAGTGGCAGCAGCAAGACGCCCGGAACTGGCGGCTGCCCGAGCCAACGGATGCAGTCATTTCGTTTTGCGACTGCCTGAACTACTTGCTGGAGCCGGAGGAGTTGAAGCAGGCGTTTCATTGCGCTTATGAGGCATTAAAGCCGGGCGGCACCTTTCTGTTCGATCTGCACCACCCCAGACAGCTGCAGGCGTATGCGGAGGAGCAGCCCTTTATCTGGAATGAGCCGGACTTGGCCTATTTATGGGCTTGCCTGTTCGATGAAGAGCGCTGTCAGGTGGAGCATCAGCTGACGATCTTCCGCCGTTGTGAAGGGGACGTACGCTATGAACGGATCGATGAGATCCACCGGCAGCGAACCTATGAGCCGGAGGTTGTGGTTGATCTGCTGCGCGACGCAGGTTTCGGCGAAGTGCTGGTCCATGCTGATTTCACGATGGAAGCGCCGGAGGAGCACGCGCAGCGAGTCTTTTACACAGCGGTCAAATGATCTTGGAGCCCGTATCTTGACAGCGGGAATGGAAGTTTTTTATAATCGGTTACATATGAATGTCGAAAGGCAAAGAAGAGGAGTAGTAGCTTCGGATATGCTGTTCAGAGAGCCGGCGTCGGGTGCAAGCCGGTCAGCAGCCGCGGTGAACTCGCCTCAGAGCCGCACGCACATGCTCTCGGAGGCAAGGGAGCACAGCTTGCCGTTTTGTCCGCGTTAAGGATTTGAGTGGGCTTCCATGACCAGGCAGGTCTAGTAAGCCAACTAGGGTGGTACCACGGGAATGCAACCTCTCGTCCCTAGCGATAGCAGCTAGCGGCGTGAGGTTTTTTTGCATAATGGGCATGCGTCATTCCCGATGTGCAATGTTCGGGACCCCGCGAAAGTAATCGGAATAGGCTTCGGAGATCTGCTTCGCTTTCGCGGGTGGAGAATCGGGCTCTGCGAAAGTAATCGGAATAGGCTTCGGAGGTCTCTTCGCTTTCGTGGGTGTAAGAATCGGGCCCCGCGAAAGTAATCGGAATAAGCTTCGGAAGCGCATCTTCACTTTCGTGGGTAATTAAAGGAGGATAATGCGATGCAAGAGGGGAAAGGACACAGTTATGATCCGCAAACAATAGAACCGAAATGGCAAACGTTTTGGGACGAGCACAAAACATTTCGCGTAGAGGAAGGTACGGACAAGCCGAAGTTCTACGCGCTGGATATGTTTCCGTATCCGTCCGGCGCGGGCTTGCACGTCGGCCATCCCGAAGGGTACACAGCAACAGACATCGTATCCCGTTACAAGCGCATGCGCGGCTACAATGTGCTGCATCCGATGGGATGGGATGCGTTTGGACTTCCGGCAGAGCAGCATGCGCTGGATACCGGCGAGCATCCGCGCGACATTACGGTCAAAAATATCAACAATTTCCGGCGCCAAATCAAGTCGCTGGGCTTCTCCTATGACTGGGACAGGGAAATCAGCACAACGGATCCGGCGTATTATAAGTGGACGCAGTGGATTTTCCTCCAGCTTTACAAGAAAGGCCTTGCGTATGTAGCGGAGGTTCCGGTGAACTGGTGTCCGGCACTCGGCACGGTGCTCGCCAACGAGGAAGTCATAGACGGCAAGAGCGAGCGGGGCGGCCATCCGGTCATTCGCAAGCCGATGCGCCAATGGATCTTGAAAATTACCGAATATGCGGAACGGCTGCTGGAGGACCTCGAGGAACTGGATTGGTCCGAGAGCATCAAGGATATGCAGCGCAACTGGATCGGCAAATCCAAAGGAGCCGAAGTGCGCTTCCCCATTGAGACAGAAGCAGGAGAAGCCGGCGAATTAACGGTATTTACGACCCGGCCGGATACACTGTTCGGCGCCACTTACTGTGTGCTTGCGCCGGAGCATGAGCTTGTGGAGCGCATTACGTCCTCCGGGCAGCGGTCTGCTATTGCAGCCTATCAAGAACAGGCGGCGCGCAAAAGCGATCTGGAGCGGACAGATCTGGCCAAGGATAAAAGCGGTGTGTTTACGGGCGCATATGCAGTCAATCCGGTCAACGGCGCCAAGCTGCCAATCTGGATTGCCGATTACGTGTTGGCAGGCTATGGAACGGGCGCCATTATGGCCGTGCCCGGCCATGACCAGCGGGATTGGGAATTTGCGAAGAAGTTCGAGCTGCCGATCATCGAGGTCATTGAGGGCGGCGATGTGGACAAGGAAGCCTATACAGGAGACGGTCCGCATATTCGTTCCGACTTTCTGGATGGATTGAACAATGAGCAGGCGATTGCCCAAATGATTGAATGGCTGGAGAGCAGCGGCAAAGGAGCGGGCAAGGTTACTTACCGGCTGCGGGACTGGCTGTTCAGCCGCCAGCGGTACTGGGGAGAGCCGATCCCGATCCTTCACCTGGAAGACGGCACGATGAAGCCTGTGCCGGAGGACCAGCTGCCGCTCTTGCTGCCGGAGGTTGACGAGATCAAGCCTTCCGGCACAGGGGAATCGCCTCTGGCCAATGTGACCGAATGGGTGAATACCGTAGATCCCGAGACCGGCCAGCCGGCAAGGAGGGAAACGAATACGATGCCGCAGTGGGCCGGCAGCTGCTGGTACTATTTGCGGTTCATCGATCCGCATAATGATGAGGCGCTGTGTTCGCCGGAGAAGCAGAAGGAATGGCTGCCGGTGGATCTCTACATTGGCGGCGCCGAGCATGCTGTCCTGCACCTGCTTTATGCCCGTTTCTGGCACAAGGTGCTGTATGATCTTGGAGTTGTCTCCACGAAGGAGCCTTTCCACAAGCTCGTCAATCAGGGGATGATCCTTGGCGAGAACATGGAGAAGATGAGCAAATCCCGGGGCAATGTCATTAATCCTGATGAGATTGTTGCTGAGTATGGCGCGGATACGCTGCGCATGTACGAGATGTTCATGGGACCGCTTGAGGCGACCAAGCCGTGGAATGCGAGCGGCGTAGAAGGCACGCATCGCTTCCTAAGCCGCGTGTGGCGGTTGTTCATTGGCGACAATGGCGAAATGAATCCGAAGATCGCGGAAGCGGGCGGTACGGAGGAGTTCAAGCGCGTGTGGCATCGTACCGTGAAGAAAGTTACCGATGATTTCGAGCATCTGCGCTTCAACACTGCTATCAGTCAGCTCATGATTTTTGTTAACGAAGCTTACAAAGCGGAGACGCTGCCGAAACAAGCGATGGAGCATTTCGTGCAGCTGTTGTCTCCTCTTGCGCCGCATATTGCCGAGGAACTGTGGAGCCGCCTGGGCCATCGCGATACGATAACGTATGAGCCGTGGCCGACCTATGACGAGGCAATGACAGTGGACAATGAGGTGGAGATCGTCGTGCAGATTAGCGGCAAAATCGTCGACCGCATCCAAATCCCGAGCGGCATGGAGCAGGAAGAGA
Organism: Xylanibacillus composti; assembly: GCF_018403685.1. Classification (NCBI taxonomy): domain Bacteria; kingdom Bacillati; phylum Bacillota; class Bacilli; order Caryophanales; family Paenibacillaceae; genus Xylanibacillus; species Xylanibacillus composti. The sequence continues at coordinate 38,896 of NZ_BOVK01000032.1, read as the reverse complement.
TGGAGCGTGTCGCGATGGAAGCCGAGAAGGTCAAGGCGGCGCTTGCGGGCAAGACGGTAAGGAAAGTCATTGCGGTAAAAGGCAAGCTGGTGAATATAGTAGCAAATTAATAGGTTGACATTCGTGTACCGAGCATCAACATACAACAGCAGTCAGGCATTCCGTGAAGCGAACAATACGGTGCCCGACTGCTGTTTTTTTTGTCCGGCCGAGAAGCTGGGGTTTGCTGCCGTCCGCTCTCAAGCGGACAGGGGAGACTGGCAGCCGGGGCTAATCGACACGCGTAGAAAAAAACATCGTTTCCACCTTTTCGATGTCTTCCCTGTACTTTTTATGCGTTGTTTGGATAAGCCTGTCGAACATGCCATGCAGCTCTTGATCCATCAGGCGGATGCCCTCGGCTGTTATGCCCCCCGGAACGGAAACCCGTTCGCGCAGCGCATCCGGCGTAAACTTCCCCGATGTAAGGAGCTTGCCGGTGCCGAGCGTCATTTCAGACGCCAGCCGCTCGGCATCGATTTTGGGAATGCCGGTTTCAGCGACGGCCGCATGGATGAACTGCTGGATGAAGAAGGCCAAAAAAGCCGGCCCGCAGCTCGACAGGTCTGACGCGACGCGCGTGTAGTCCTCTTCGATTTCAATGGGCTCGCTCATATGCCGGAACAGACGTTCCAGGAGCTCTCGGTCGGCACTTCCGATTCTGCTTCCGTATACGCAGAGGGTAGCTCCGCTGCATACATAGTTGGTGATGCTTGGAACAACCTTGGCGATTTTGCAGGGAAGCAGTTCTTCCAGGTGCCGGACGAGAACCGGGCTGGTAATGGATACGAGGATGTGGGAAGGCTGGACGATTGCCCCAATTTCATCGATGACAGGCTTGTACTCGCCCGGCTTGACGCACAAAAACACAATCTCGCTTTCCGCGATCACCTCTGCATTTGATTTCGCCGCACACAAGCCCGGATACATCTCAGACAGCCGTTCGGCCTTCCAGTGCGAGCGATTGCTGGCAGTAATGTTCTCGGGAAGCAAGGCGCCGGAACGAAGGAATGATTCAATAAGTATGCTCCCCATGCTTCCTGTTCCTATAAATCCCACATTCATATGAAACCCTCCTACGCGCAAAAATTGCAGTCTACCTCATCTATATGCGGCGCAGCCAATAATATACAAGAAAGGAGAAGCGCATGTCGGAAAAAAGAAAGCAAACAGGCTGGCTTTCCATGAAGAGAGGGTCAGCCACGCTTAAGGGGAAAAGCATAAGCGGCAAGGTCGATGTCCGCATCGAGGTGCGCCAATGGCTGCTGTGGGCCCTATTGGCGACGGCTGTCGTGATTATGTGGATTTGGATTATTGTTGATCAATCGGCAAGCCCGGTGCAGCTTGGGGATGCCGCTGACGGGCAAGTGGAGAGGGCGCTCGGCGAACAGACAGGGGAAGGGAGTCCCGAGGATAGCGGAGGAGCCGATCCCGGCCCTGCAACGAGTGAGGAGCCTTCCCCTTTCCCCGTTCGGATTAACCGGGCCGGCATTGAAGAACTGCAGCAGCTGCCGGGCATCGGACCGGCCAAAGCGCATGCGATTGTGCAGCATCGCATGCTGCATGGATTGTTCGAATCCAAGGAAGAGCTGCAGGAGGTCAAGGGCATCGGTCCCAAGACACTGGAGAACTTGCGGGATCTGATCGCAGTCGATTAGAGCGGCCGCGTGTCCAGATGTGGCAGAGCGATCAAGCGAGCCAGGCATTCAGCTCGGCAAACCGTCGCTTCGCCGCTTCATACCCTTCCTGGTAAAGGGCCGTCAGTTTGCGCTTGTCCTTCTCCATACGTCCCACCTTGCGGGCATATTCCGGACGAAATACGAACGCGGTGCCGTCCTTCTCCATTGCAGAAATGCGGTCCAGCGTGTCGTTGTAATGCTTATGCCTCCTCTCCATTGTCTCTACCAATCGCGGGTATTGCCGAAATAAGCGCTTGTTCAACCACGACATGCGGGAGGGGGTTTTGCGGTAGCCTGCCTCGCGGGTAAGAACAATGATATGCCTCTCGTTGCCGTCCTGTTCTGATTTCGCTACGGGAATCGGCTCGGATATGCCGCCATCCAGATAAGGGACGCGGTCGATCTCCACGATTGGCGAGATGATCGGAAGGCTGCTGGATGCTCTGACGACACGGAGCACGTCATCTGATTCATTTTTATGGAAGAAGCGGGCTTGCCCGGTCCGGCAATCAGTGGTGCCGATCCAAAACTGCTGGTCAGGGGAGTGAAAGGTCTTGTAGTCAAGAGGAACGAGCACATTCGGGAGTTCGCCGAAGACGAAGTCCATACCGAAGAGGCTGCGCTCGCGAAACCAGTTGCCGATCCCGATATAGCGTGGATCATCAATATAGCCGATTGTAATTTTTTCGTTGCGTCCTCGCTGACGGGACACATAGGAGGCGCCGATGGAGGCGCCGGCAGATACGCCGGTCACATGCGGAATATGAAATTCCTGCTCTAAGAAATATTCCAGCACGCCTGCCGTGTAGACACCGCGCATGCCGCCGCCCTCCAATACCAAGCCTGTTCTATTCATGAAGTATCGCTCCTCCGGCTTTAATAGGTTCGAACTCTTACAATCGTTGTAAGAGCGTAAAGGATTCTACCTTTTATTCTACAGGAAATTATGAGAAAATAAACGACAAGAAGTGGACAAGTTTATTATAAGAAGAGAGGAAGATGCTGAGATGGCAGAAGAACGCAAGCTGTCCTTAGAAACTTTGGCGGTACATGCCGGACAGGAAATTGATCCGACGACGATGTCCAGGGCGGTGCCGATATACCAAACAACCTCATACGGCTTCCGCGATTCCGAGCACGCTGCAAATCTGTTCGCCTTGAAGGAATTCGGCAACATCTATTCCCGTATCATGAACCCGACGAATGATGTGTTTGAACAGCGTATCGCGGCATTGGAGGGAGGCGCTGCCGCGCTGGCAACCTCATCGGGACAGGCCGCAATTACATACGCCATCCTGAACATTGCCGGTGCGGGCGATGAGATCGTATCCGCTTCCAGTTTGTATGGCGGCACTTATAATCTGTTCTACATCACATTGCCGAAGCTGGGCATCAACGTCAAGTTTGTGGATCCAACCGATCCGGAAAATTTCCGCAAGGCAATTACTCCGAAGACGAAAGCGATCTATGCAGAATCGGTAGGCAATCCGCGCGGCGACATTCTCGACATCGAGGCAGTGGCCCAAATTGCCCACGAGAACGGGCTCCCGCTTATTGTGGACAATACGCTGCCGAGCCCATACCTGCTCCGTCCGATTGAGCACGGCGCCGACATTGTGGTCCATTCCGCTACCAAATTTATTGGCGGTCACGGCACGTCGATCGGCGGCGTAATCGTAGACGGGGGCAAGTTCGACTGGAAAGCCAGCGGCAAGTTCCCCGGACTGACTGAACCGGATCCAAGCTACAACGGCGTGGTCTATACAGACGCAGTTGGCCCAATCGCTTACGTTATCAAGGCGCGTGTTCAACTGCTGCGCGATATGGGCGCATCGCTTTCTCCATTCAACAGCTTCCTGTTGCTTCAAGGCTTGGAGACTTTGCATTTGCGGTTGGAGCGGCATAGTGAGAATGCGCTGGCGACAGCCCGCTTCCTGGAGAAGCATGAGGCGGTGGAGTCGGTCAGCTATGCAGGATTGCCGAATCATCCATCCTACCATTTGGCCCAGAAGTATATGCCTAAAGGACAAGGCGCGATTCTGACCTTTGAAATCAAAGGCGGTGTAGAAGCCGGCAAGAAAGTCATAAATGCCTGCAAGCTGTTCTCGCATCTGGCCAATGTCGGCGATTCCAAGTCGCTGATCATTCATCCAGCAAGCACGACCCATTCCCAGCTGTCAGGGGAACGGCTTGCGTCTACAGGTGTAACGCCAGGGATGATCCGCCTTTCCGTCGGCACAGAAAATATCGATGATATTTTGTACGATTTGGATCAAGCGCTAAAGGCCAGCCAACAATAAGAGCAATCCGGCTGCACAGGAAAGGAGAGGCAGGCGATGAGCGTACCTCCACGGAAAGATTGGGACACGTACTTCATGGATATCGCATACATGGCCTCTACCCGGTCGCGCTGCGGCAGGCGGCAGGTCGGGGCTGTGCTTGTACTAGGCAAGAAGCTGCTCGGGACTGCATACAACGGTGCGCCTACCGGAGTAGAGGACTGCTCCGAGGCCGGCTGTATGCTGGTAGAGGAGTACGAAATCGTTCAGCGCGACAGCAAGGAAGAAATGGTCAAGAAGCAGCGCTGCATCCGCACGATTCATGCGGAACAAAATTTGCTGCTGTTCACGGACCGGAGCGACCGCGAGGGAGCGACCGTATATGTCACCGACCAGCCTTGCTGGACATGCGCGAATATGCTGGCCAACAGCGGGGTGCGTGAAATTGTGTACCACCGCGGATATCCGAAGGACAGCGACAAGGTGATCAAATTGATGGAGCAGTGCGGAATCGCTATTCGCCGTTTGGAAGACTACGCGATTCCTACTGGCATACAGACGTTGGAACCGCAGCGTTGAGCTGTGTGCAGATCGGCAGTTTGGAACGGCTGTAAGTCCATATACACAAAAAGCATGAGGAAGAACCTCTGCTTGCCTTCAAGCAAAGTCTGTTGAACAGACGATGTTTGGGGCGGGCAGAGGTTTTTTTTTCGGTTTCTCAGTATCTGGCGGACTAAGTGTGACGCAAGGCTGAATAGCTGCGGCAATGTGAACCGCGGTGAAGAGAGGGAAGACAAAATGGACGAGTCGCAGAGCAAAAAACAATCGCAGGCCGGCAAGAGCGGGCGGATGACCTCAATGACAGCGGGAGCCGTATGCTGGATATGTGGGACGGCGGCAGGTTTCATGCTGCCCTTAGTAGCTGTTGCTAGTGCATGTACCCTCGCAGGGATCGGACTGCTGCTTGCATGGCGCAGACTCGGGCAGGCGCGCATTCCTGCGTTAACATGCGCGCTGATCGCGATTGCGGCTGTCCTCTATACGACGGCCGTCATTCGATACAATCAAACCATGCTGCACCTGCCGGATGAAGGGGAGACCAGCAAGGCAACGAATTTCGCAGGTACGATAGCCGGGAAAATCAAGATGGATGGGGATCGGCTCTCCTTCGTGCTCAAGCTGCCAAATGGCGAGGATGTGCAAACCTTCCTCTACTTGGCCAGCGAGGAAGAACGCGAAGCTGCTTATGTCTGGGGGAGAGGAGATCGTCTGCAGCTTGCTGCAGGCACACTCAGCCGTCCTGACACAGCGCGCAATGAAGGTTTGTTCGATTATCGCGAATATTTGCTGCGCAAGCGCATTCATGCGGTGCTGCGAGTGGACGGTTTGGATGCAGTAACCCGAGAGGCTGCACGCTTCGATCCCGTCAGTCCTCATACAGCCTTTCTGCGTGTTTTGGACCGATTGCAGGCAGCGATGGCCGTCAAGTTGGACCAGATTTATCCGCCTGCCTGGAGCGGCTTGATGCGCAGCCTGCTGCTTGGGGACCGCAGCGAATTGGATCCGCTGCAGTTCGATGCTTTCGCAGCGCTCGGATTGACGCATCTGATCGCGATCTCCGGACTGCACATTGGCATATGGCTGGCGATCTGGTACGGTCTGCTGCGCAGGCTGGGCATGCCCGAGGAATGGGTTCGCGTATGTGCATTTGGGCTTGTGCCCTTTTACGTGCTGCTCACCGGAGCTTCCCCTTCGGCAGTGAGAGCGGGCTGCATGGCGCTTGTCGGGCTTTGGTTCTGGAAAAAGCGCAGTCTGCGCGGAGGAATGACAGCAATTGCCTGGACGGCTTGCGCCATGCTGATCTATGATCCCTATTACCTCATGGACGTCGGCTTCCAATTGTCCTTCGCCGTTACCTTTAGCCTGATCGTCGCCGTGCCCTCCCTGGTTCGGGTCCTTCCGCTGCCGGGTATCGGATTAAGAAGCTTTCTTGCTGTCTCGATTGTAGCGCAGGTTGCTTCATTTCCGCTCGTGATGTACCATTTCAACGGCATTTCCCTGCTTTCCCTTCCTGCCAATTTGGGGATAGTGCCCATTTTTACCGGTCTTGTGCTTCCGCTTGGGCTGGCCTCCGCAGCTTTGGCGATCTTCTGGGAGTCAGGCAGTCAACTGCTGGCGTTCCCTGTAAGCCGATTGCTGACATTCGTATTTGAAGCGGCGGATTGGATGGCCGGCGTGCAGTCCGTGCTGCTGGTCGGGGCTTCGCCCTCCTTGGCCTGGATGGGGATATTTTGGGGCACCTCCGCCTGCTTGCTGCATCTCAGTTTGAGGAAGAAGCCGCTGCCCGCATTGCTGGCTGGGCTGAGTTTGCTGGCACTAGTGACCTTCGGCTTTCAAGCCGAACGGTGGAGCCGTGAAGGCTGGGTGGAGTTCATCGATGTCGGACAAGGGGATGCCGCACTGGTCCGCACGCCGCAAGGGAAGGCTTTTCTTATTGACGCGGGCGGGACATTCCGCTTCGGCAAGCAGGAAGCATGGCGTGCGCGCCGCGACCCGTATGAGACAGGCAAAGATCTGATCGTTCCGCTGCTGCGCAAGCGCGGCATTGCAAAGCTGGATGCCGTGATCGCCACACATGGCGATCACGATCACATTGGGGGCATGCCTGCAGTGCTTCAAAGGATGAAGGTCGGCACGCTACTATTCAATGGGCAAGTCCGGCAAGCAGAGTCTTCGAAGGCATTGTTTCAGACAGCGCTGGAGAAGCAAGTGCCGATAAAATCCGTTAGAGCTGGGCATGTGCTGCAGGCCGATGCGCAAACAGAACTCCGCATTCTGTGGCCGAAGGAGGACGTATACCGAAACAACAGCGAAAACGAGAACTCCATTGTCATCTGGATGCGCATGGGAGAAGCGACTTTTTTGTTCACTGGAGACACCGGAACGGTCAGCGAGACGGCTTGGCTTTCCGCATTCAAGGGCGGCGAACTCATCCCTGCTTGCGAGTTTCGCGCTGAATGTGCAGTTGATGTGATGAAAGTTGGCCATCACGGCAGCCGGCATTCCACATCGCACGAGTGGTTGCAATACTGGCAGCCTCAGCATGCGGTTGTGTCTGCAGGCTCTCGCAATGCATACGGCCATCCGCATCCGGATACGCTTGGTCGATTGGCCTCCGCGGAGGCTCGGATTTGGCGCACGGATCGGCAAGGCGGTATCCGCATTGTCGTGAAGCAAGGCGGACGCGAGCTGCAAGTTCGGCCAACGTTAACCCCCATATCATGATATTGGAAGTTTGCACTATTCGGCGCGGGCATTATAATAGGAATGTAAAGAGATAGAGAAAAATATCGTACTGATCACGCAGGTAGTGCAACATATTCGGAATACTTTCCGTCTAGAAGGTTGCAAGAGAGGAGGATCAGGGTGGTAGAGCAGGATCTCATCATAGCCGCTCAATCGGGCGATCGCGACGCTCTCGTCACTCTTTTGCGCGATATTGAAACCCACGTATACCGGACGGCTTATTATATCTTGGGGAATGAACAGGACGCGATGGACGCTGCCCAAGAAGCGCTCATCCGCATTTATACGAAGATTGATACCTACGAGGAGAAGGCCTTGTTCAAAACATGGGTACAGCGGATCGTCACCAACATTTGCATTGACAAGTTCCGACGCAGAAAACCGACTGTATCCATCGAAGAGCATAACATGGTGTTTCAGTCGGAGCGCGATGTGGAGGATGAAATTGTGTCCGCTTACGTTGCCAAGGATATTCAAGAGGCGATAGAAAAGCTGCCCGAGCACCACCGTGCTGTCGTGGTACTCCGGTATTTACAGGATTTTTCATACAATGAGATTGCAGAATCGCTGAACCTGCCCCTCAACACCGTGAAGTCATATTTGTACAGGGCGAGGCAGCAGCTGCAATCGTTACTTCATGAGTATCAGAAGGGTGGTGTTCGCGGATGAAGTGCCAAGAGGTGATCGAACTGATACAGAGACATCTGGATCAGGAGTTGACAGAAGAAGAAACGGTGGCGATGCACAACCATATGGAGCATTGTGATGAATGCGCGGGAATGTTTGCACGCATGGCGAAGCTCTCCGAGGAGCTGGTCAGCTTGCCCAAGGTCGCGCCGGCATTCAGTCTGGTAGATCAAATTCTTCCCCGTCTCCAAGAAATTGACGAGCTTCGCAACCAAGGGATTGCCCTGGATGAGAATGGCCGTCCGTTGAACGAACCGACCGTTCCGGAGCGCAGGGTTGGCTTTTTGGGCCGGATTCAACATAGCGCATCCATCAAGACAGCGGGCGGCATTGCCGCTGCAGCCGTACTGCTGCTCGTCGTGTTTGCCGCTATTCAGCCGATAGGCACTCCACTGGATAATGCCGGCGAGGCGCGTCTGGATGATGCTGATCGGGCGGGAGCCAATGGACTGGCGAATCACGCGGAAGCAGGGGATGTGGCGCAATCTGCCGCCCTCACAGCCAAATCGCAGGTAGTGACCAGCGGCGGGCAATCCGGTGCGGATAACGATGCTTCCAGCGGGCAGGAACCGGCGGAAGGCCAGCGCCATGAAGCGAACCATGAGTTGGGGCCATCTGTCGAGACGCCTGATGATAACGGGGTCGCTTTTGAAGGCCTTGCGCAGGACTATGCCGCTTCTGGCCATGATCCGGATGAGTCTGTTACCAGTTATGGGGAGCCAGGGAAACAGCCAACGCAACAAGGTCGTTCTCCCCTTGGCGATGACGAGGATAAGGAGCTGTTTGCGTTGCAGGAGCCCTCCGAAGAGTCGGGGAAGCCAGCAACAGAGCTTGAGCCAGGGATGGAGGAGCAGAGGTATGCCGTTGCGGATTATCCGGTGGCTACTTCATCAGTGGAAGTTCAGCGACTGGACAGCAGCTTGTCCGATACGGGCGAGCTTACCGCGTATGTGGAAGAGTCCGGCGGAATGTACAGATTGGCTGTGTACGAGACTGCAACAGGGGCTGCCCTTTATGTCGGCGCCTTTATGGAGATGGAGGATGTCCCTCAATTGGTGTGGAGCACCGAGGAGGAAGAGCTTGTCTTCATGCGCTACAGGATTGAGAATGAGTCCTATCGGCTTGCCGTGAATGCAAGAGCGAAATCAGCCGAAAATATTCGGGAGTAGGCTGCACATTTAGCCAGAGGCTGACGTATAGTGAAAACAAATGAAGGATTCGACAGCACTGCACGGTACGCCTTGTATGGCCACTGCCGGGGAAGATCCTAGGCATTCTCCCGGAGTGTTTATATAGATGTGCCGACGAAGGGACGTCACCTGATAATCAGGGGCGTCCCTTCGTTGCTCAATGGCCGAAATTCCTGTACGATGAATAGAAAGCGGGCCAGGATTCCGTATCCTAGTTAAGTACGAAAAGAGGATGAAACATGAGCGATCGCACGGTATGGAGACAAATGACAAAGGGCCAGCTGAAGCCCGTTTATGTCTGCTACGGATCCGAGGGCTACCTGATGGAGGAATTTCTGAGACAGCTGACAGCTCAAGTCGTGGAGCCCGGGACAGAGGAGCTGGCAGTGAGCAAATATGACTGTTCGGAAACACCGCTTGCGCATGTGCTGGAGGATGCCGAGACTCTTCCCTTCATGGCGGCCCGCAAGCTTGTGGTCGCTGTGAATGCAGTGTTCCTGACGGGAAGCAAGGACAAGAGCAAGGTAGACCACGATGTAGAGCGTCTGCATCAATATCTCGAAGCGCCCTCCGAGACGACGGTATTGCTGTTCACCGTTCATGAGAACAAACTCGACGAGCGGAAAAAAATCGTCAAGAAGCTGAAACAGCTGGACGGCATGGTGCCTTGCACCTCCCTGACACCAGGAGAATTGGCCGTATGGATCGAGCGGAGGCTCGAGAAGCTTGGCTGTCGAATTGAAGGGGAAGCGTTGGAGACGGTCGCCGCTTCCGGCGGGAATAATTTGCAGCTGCTGGCTGGCGAGTTGGATAAGCTGGCTGCCTTGGCCGGGAGAAACAGCACTGTGACGCAGGAGATGGTGCTGGCAATTATGACGCGGACCGTAGAGCAGAACATATTTCAGATGGTCGATGATATCGTCAATAACCGGATGGACAAGGCGTTCGCGATGCTGGATGAGTTGTTGAAGCAAAAGGAAGAGCCGATCAAGATTGCATCCCTCATCGCAAGGCAATATCGAATCATCGCACAGGTGAAAGAGCTTAGTCGGCGGGGATATTCGCAGCAGCAGATCGCTTCATCCATTGGGGTGCATCCCTATGCGGTAAAAGTTGCTGTCGGACAAAGCCGTCATTATGAAGACAGACGGCTGGCGAATATTTTGCAATGGCTGGGGGAACTGGATTACGATATGAAGACGGGGCGCGTGGAGAAGCAGCTCGGTCTCGACATGTTCCTGCTTCAATTGGCTGCCGGATCAAGGGCAAGCGGTTGAAACGAAAAAAGAACGGGGCTGCTCCTGCTAAGTCAAACTTAGAGGAACAGCCCCGTTTTTGTCGTTCGATTACTGGGCAAGCTCATTGATTTTTTTGGCAAGGCGGGACTTTTTGCGAGCCGCCGCATTTTTATGAATCAAGCCTTTCGTAACGGCTTTGTCCAATTTCTTGGTCGCCTCAATAAAAGCTGACTTCGCTTGCTCCACGTCGCTGGTTTGGATCGCGCTGTCCACGGCTTTAACCGAAGTTCTCAGCGCAGACTTTTGCGATGCGTTGCGAAGACGACGCTTTTCGCTTGTTTTTACACGTTTGATTGCGGATTTAATGTTTGGCACTGCATTCACCTCCTAAACTGCTTTACACGGGCGAGCCGTGAAGGTGGATTTCCGTGAATACGCTGGTATGCGATGGCTGGCAGCCGCTTTGCAGACAACGAATCCTAGCGTTTTCTAGTCACAACTCTGAACATTTTACCATGCAGTGAGCGAAAAATCAATAGAGCACAGAGGAGACACATGCTGGAGCTACCTGTGCCTGCGGCTCAAAGGCAGGAAATTTGCATAAGGAACCTCCGAATATCGCACAATAGGGATCAAAAACATCCGGGAGGCATGCGCAGCATGAACAACAAAGCAAGCGGTCAGGACAAATTGGAAGAAATTCGATTGGACTTGGCCCTGGAGGCGCGCGAACTGGCAAGCCAAACCTATGGCGATCAAATACCGGGCGTGACGATGGAACAGTCGGAACAGGATGGCATCCGAATGTCCCGCATAGATGTGGAGTCGGATGAAGGCGCGCGCGCAATGGGCAAGTTGAAAGGCCACTATATTACGATAGAGGTTCCGGGGCTGCGGAACAAAGATTCTGACTTGCAAGACCGGGTAGCGAAGGCGTTCGCCAAGGAATTTGAACGTTTCCTGGAAAAGGTGAACATCCCGAAGGACGCCAAGGTTCTCGTGATCGGACTGGGCAATTGGAACGTCACTCCCGATGCGCTCGGCCCGATTGTAGTAGAGAATGTGATGGTGACTCGCCACTACTTTGAACTGATGCCGGACCAGGTGAGCCCGGGATACAGACAGGTAAGCGCCATTGCGCCCGGCGTGCTGGGAACCACCGGCATCGAAACGAGCGAAGTGGTGCAGGGCGTGGTCGAAAAATCCAGGCCGGATTTGGTCATTGCAGTGGATGCGCTGGCGAGCAAGGCCATCGATCGCGTCAACACGACGATACAAATTGCGGATACCGGCATCCATCCGGGCTCCGGCATTGGCAACAAGCGGAAAGGGGTAACGCAAGAGATTCTGGGCGTGCCCGTCATCGCAATCGGCGTTCCAACGGTCGTGTACGCCTCCACGATTGTCAACAACAGCATCGAGATGGTCATGCAGCACTTCCGCCAGCAAACGAGCAATACGGAATATATATTTGGGGCTCTGGACAAGATGAACGAACAGGAGCGATTGGCGATGGTAAGGGAAGTGCTCAATCCGCTTGGCCATGATCTGTTGGTCACCCCCAAGGAGATTGACCAGTTTATTGAGGATATAGCCAATATTATCGCCAATGGCTTGAACGCCTCGCTGCATGAAGCGGTCGATGTCGACAACGTTGCAGCCTATACCCATTAAATTTCCGCTGAATAAGCTTCCCGGCAGTCAGGAAAGACAGCCGGGGCATTTTTTTTGTATATGTGTAAGGCTCAAATGCCATCATGATGCTAGTTATCGGTTCTATTCGTTCTTCCCGGCTCATAGATTCATAGTGAAATAGATTACGAGCTTGGGCGGCAGATGTTGACACCTGCTGTCAGAAACGGAGGAACAATCGTGAACCGAAAGCACAAGTGGACCTTGCACCCGTTCGTACTGTTATCGATCAGCACTTTGGCGTTATTTATCGTACTGGGCATAGGAGGACTGGCACAAGCGAAATGGAGCCATAACTCCCCGCTTTCCTCCATACAAGGCGCGGCTGCGTCGTTATCCGGCAAATTTTTTTCGGATATGATGGCAATGGAAATTCCGTATATGTCAGAAGGGAACGCCGAATCCTCTTTTTCGAGCGACAAAATCTTCAGTTTCGTCTTTCAAATGGCTACGAACATAAATCCGCACGATCCCAAAACATTGCTGGCAAGCGGCGTGCCGGGAATGGCTTCCGAGAAAACAGTCAATCTTCGCAGCGCGGTCGGCAATCCCGGCTTTCACGAGCCGGCGGACTATGCGCCGCCGAGAGAGGTTCTCCAGCCAGCGGACGATGCTGCGCCCGGCGATGAGCCCACAGGCAGAGAAGCGGTCACCGAGGAGGATATGCCGCTTGATGCTGCCGAGCCCAATCCTTCGGACGGCCAGCAGGAAGACAGCGGTGCGGGAAGCGGTGCGCCTTCCCCGGCGTCGGTGGCGGACGAAGTGCTCGCCTTCATCTACCATTCCCACAACCGGGAATCCTACTTGCCTGAACTGGAAGGAAAAACAGAGCTGCATGAGGCGTTCGACGATACGATTAACGTGACTTTACTAGGCAAGCGCATGGCGGAGAGGCTCAAGGAGCTTGGGATTGGCGCTGCCAGCTCGGATAAGGATTATTCCACAGAGGAACCTGAGTACAATTGGAACTTTTCCTACAAATACTCGCAGAAGACAGTCAAGGAAGCATTTGCCTCCTTTCCCAAGCTGAATTATTTGTTCGATATTCACCGGGACGCCCAGCCCCGGGACCTGACTACGGCCACCATCAACGGCGAGGACTATGCGCAGGTTTACTTTATTATTGGAAGGCGAAATCCGCAGTGGGAGAAGAATGAGTCGTTTGCCAATGCGATCCACTCCAAGCTGGAAGAAGCGTATCCGGGTCTGTCGCGGGGCGTCTGGGGAAAAACAGCCAGCAGTGGCAACGCGGAGTACAACCAGTCTTTATCCGAGAACAGCATTCTGATTGAGATCGGCGGTCCCGAGAATACACTGGAGGAATGCTACCGGACGGTGGATGTGCTGAGCAAAATCATTGCAGAGCAAATTCTTGAAGCGGAACGGGTGAACAACGAGCAGTCAGGGCCCGGTCAGGCAATCTAGCCATTTCGCGCAATTGAACGTTAGAGAGGTGGGGAGCAAATGGATTGGAAGGGAAAGCTTGCGGTGTCCCTTGTCCTGCTTGCTTTGGGCGTTTGGATTGGCATGAATGGGGCAGCGGGCGGCATGGAACGGATCCATGGGCCTTTCTCAGAACCTGTGACCGACGGTAGCCAATCATTGCAGGAGAGTTTCCGCGATGCGCGGGAGCAGCCCGTGCCGGCCGGTCTTTCTGTACAACCTTGGAGCGAGCATGAAGGCATGCAGGACGGTGAGGCGCCTTGGCACGCCGCGCATGATCCTCGGCAGCCGCATGAAGCAGGCAGCCTGGATCAGCCAGCAGACGTTGATCCATGGCGGCCTGAGCCGAGGCGCTCTTTCGTGGAGAAGGCAGCGGATCAGACAGGCGCATTCGTGCAGCATACGGCACAAAAATCGCTGGAAGCATTAATCGCCTGGTTTGAGTCTGCAACGGATTGATGCCGGGCCCGACAACTGTTATAATGAATGGTATTTACGAATAGAATTGACGGGTTCATTTCGGGTTGGAGGGTAAGCATGGATCGCAGAGAACGGCAAAAAAAGATTAGGAATTTTTCCATTATCGCGCATATTGACCATGGGAAGTCGACGCTTGCTGACCGCATCCTGGAATATACGGGGGCTTTGACCAAACGGGAAATGCAGGAGCAGGTGCTCGACCAGATGGACTTGGAGCGGGAACGTGGGATTACGATCAAGCTGCAGGCTGTACGCTTGACCTATAAAGCTGACAACGGCGAGGAATATTTGTTGAACTTGATTGACACGCCGGGCCATGTCGACTTTACCTATGAGGTATCCCGGAGCTTGGCCGCCTGCGAAGGCGCTGTGCTGGTCGTCGATGCCGCGCAGGGTATTGAGGCGCAGACGCTGGCCAATGTGTACTTGGCCCTGGACAACAATCTGGAGATTTTGCCTTTGGTGAACAAGATCGATCTGCCGAGCGCGGAGCCGGAACGGGTAAAGCAGGAAGTAGAGGACATTATCGGACTGGATACGAGCGATGCCGTGCTGGCGTCGGCCAAGAACGGCATCGGCATCAAGGAAATTTTGGAGCAGGTGGTGCACAAGGTGCCGGCACCGACCGGAGACCCGGACCAGCCGCTCAAGGCATTGATCTTCGATTCCCATTACGATGCATACAAAGGCGTTATCGTATACGTCCGTGTGATGGACGGCACGATCCGCTCCGGTTCGAAGATCAAGATGATGGCGACCAACAAGACGTTCGAGGTCATTGAAGTCGGTGTATTCTCGCCGCGCATGACGATGGTGGACGAGCTGACCGTCGGCGATGTCGGCTTTGTAGTGGCAGGCATCAAGAACGTGAAGGATACGCGCGTCGGCGATACGATTACAGATGCGAAGAATCCGGCGCCCGAGCCGCTGCCGGGCTACCGCAAAATTAATCCGATGGTGTTCTGCGGCTTGTATCCGATCGATACATCCGATTACAACGATTTGAGAGAAGCGCTGGAGAAGCTGGAGCTGAATGACGCGTCGCTCCGATACGAGCCCGAGACGTCAAGCGCGCTTGGCTTCGGATTCCGATGCGGCTTCCTCGGGCTGCTGCATATGGAAATTATACAGGAGCGCATCGAACGGGAATTCAACATTCCGCTGATTACAACTGCTCCGAGCGTGGTCTATCAGGTGACGAGAACAGACGGCGAGATGATCCGCATCGAGAATCCGTCACACATGCCGGAGGTAGGCAAAATTGAATATATTGAGGAGCCATACGTCAAGGCTTCCATTATGGTGCCGAACGATTACGTAGGCGCAATCATGGAGCTATGCCAAGGCAAACGCGGCGAGTTTATCAATATGGAGTACCTGGACGCCAACCGCGTCACGCTTACGTATGAGATGCCATTGTCCGAAATCGTCTATGACTTTTTTGACCAATTGAAATCGGGAACGAAAGGCTATGCCTCCTTCGACTACGAGTTCTCGGGCTACAAGACGTCGAAGCTGGTGAAGATGGACATTCTGCTGAACGGCGAGCAGGTGGATGCCTTGTCCTTTATCGTTCATCGCGACAAGGCATATCAGCGCGGCAAGGTCATGTGCGAGAAGCTCAAGGATTTGATTCCTCGCCAGATGTTCGAGGTGCCGATCCAAGCGGCTATCGGACAGAAGATCGTTGCGCGTGAGACGGTCAAGGCGATGCGCAAGAACGTGCTTGCCAAATGCTACGGCGGGGACATCTCGCGGAAGCGCAAGCTGTTGGAGAAGCAGAAGGAAGGCAAAAAGCGCATGAAGCAGGTGGGCAACGTAGAGGTGCCTCAGGAAGCGTTCATGGCTGTACTGAGAATTGACGACTAGAGGGAATTCAGAAGTCGGCGGCGGGTTTTGAAGGAAAACCTTCAAAATCCGCTGTTTTCCTTAGGGAAGGAGGAAGCACGGCATGCACCATCAGCAGGCGCCGCGTTCGGTTTATGTGCACATTCCGTTTTGCAAGCACAAATGCTATTATTGCGATTTCAATACGTATGCGGTTCAAGGTCAGCCGGTATGGGACTACCTCCATGCCCTGGCAGCCGAAATGCAGCAAACCGTTAAGCGCGTGCCTCCCGGGCAGATTGATACCATATTTGTCGGCGGGGGCACCCCCACCATTCTGGACAACGAGCAGATGCGGTTTCTTACGGACATGCTCGATCAGGCCTTCCCCGAACGCAGCCCGGATTTGGAGTTTACAATGGAAGCCAATCCGGGAACGACAGCGCCGGACAAGCTGCAAATTATGCGCGAGGGCGGCGTCAACCGCATCAGCTTCGGCGTACAGTCGTTCCAGAACGAGCTGCTGGAGGCGATCGGCCGCATTCATCGTGTGGATGAAGTTTATCAGAGCATTGAATGGGCAAGAGCGGCCGGACTGAACAACTTGTCGATCGACCTGATGTTCGGCTTGCCCAAGCAGTCGCTGGACCATGTGGAACAGAGCGTGGACAAGGCGCTGGCCCTGGAGCTTCCCCATTATTCGCTGTACAGCCTGAAAGTGGAGGAGCACACCTTGTTCCATACGCTGTACGAGCAGAACCGTCTTCCTCTTCCGGAGGAGGAAGAAGAGCTTGCCATGTACCGGCTCATTATGAAAAAGCTGGAGTCTGCGGGTTACAGGCAATACGAGATCAGCAATTTCGCTTCACCCGGCAAGGAAAGTCGGCATAATATAGGCTACTGGCGCAATCGAAGCTATTATGGGCTGGGCGCTGGCGCACATGGATATGTACAAGGCCGCCGGCATGTGAACGTGAAGGGCGTGCAGGCCTATATCGAGGCGGCAGCAGGCGGTCTTCCTGTCGCTGAGCAATGGGATGTCAGCCGCGAAGAGGCAATGGAGGATTTCATGATGGTCGGGCTGCGGATGAACGAAGGCGTGAGCGAGGCGGATTTTGCGGAACAGTTCGGCATCAGCCTGGAGGAAGGCTTTGCTCCCGAGCTTGCCGTCTGCGTCGAGAAAGGGCTGCTGGAGAAGTCGGACAAGGGCTATCGCCTGACAGCAGTCGGCCGCGAGCTTGGCAATGAAGTATTCGCCGCCTTTGTAGGCGTTCACGCATAGACGAGGGCATGGGAAGCGGTGTGAAGCCGGACTGTCAGGAATTTTTATAGAGTGCTTGAGAGTTTATTCATGATATCGTATATTTATAAAACGTAGTATGCAGAAATGTGGTGAGGACAATGAATGTCACATGCCGAAAAGCGAAGACGGAGGATATTGAACAATTGCATGAGCTGATTGCGCACTATGCGGAGCGGGGCATTATGCTTCCCCGATCCAGAGAAGCGCTGGCCCGGCAATTGGCAAGCTTTGTGGTAGCGGTAGAAGAAGCCTCAGATAGATTGGTCGGCTGCGGTTCGTTATGCCAGCTCGGCAGCGACTTGGTAGAAATTCGCTCACTTGGGGTCAGCGAGGACTTCAAGGGGAGGGGAATCGGCAGCAGAATTGTGGAAATCTTGGAATGCGAAGCGCGCAGCAAGCAGATTCCCAAGCTTATGGCGCTTACCTATGAGGTGCTTTTCTTTAAGCGGAACGGCTTTGAAGTAGTGGAAAAAGAGATTTTCCCGGAGAAGGTTTGGCGGGATTGCGTGCACTGCAAAAAACAGCATTGCTGCGATGAAATCGCGGTGTTGAAAAGGCTCGATTGACTTGACAACGAGCCTTTTGTTTTGGTATTTTTGTTATAAAGCTTAGCACTCGTCAATGATGAGTGCTAATGAAAAAAACGAATGACTTTTGTAAGATTAATGCCCACTGGGGGGTGATAGGAGATGCTGTCCGACAGACAACGACTGATCCTGAGCGCCATAGTCGATGATTACATTCGCTCTGCTGAGCCGGTCGGCTCCCGCAGCATTTCCAAGCGTGAAGACGTTTCATTCAGTCCTGCGACGATCCGCAATGAAATGTCGGATTTGGAGGATATGGGCTTTTTGGAACAACCGCATACATCGGCAGGACGCATCCCGTCCCACAAGGGATACCGATATTACGTGGACCACTTGGTCGATCTGGCCCGTATGAACAACATGGAAAGTCGCGAGCTCAAGCGATTTTTCACTGCGCAGATCCAGCAGACAGAGAAAGTGATGCAGCAGGTGGCTGTGATTTTGTCCAACATTACGAATTACACTTCGATTGCGCTTGGTCCGGAGATGTTCCATACGACATTGAAGCATCTGCAGCTCGTTCCGATTTCCGACGATGCCGCAGTGGTGATTATCGTGACGAATACCGGACAAGTCGAGAATCGCATGGTGTCCATCCCGAAGGATGTGCCTGTGTCCGAGATCGAACGCTTCGTCAACTTCTTCAACGCCAAGCTGACCGGTGTGCCACTGCTTCGCATGAAGTCCAAGCTGTACAATGAGATTGGCGATGAGTTGAGCCGCCATGTCGCCGGCTACGAGGAACTGATTCGGCTGGTGGAAGGCGTGTTGGATGAGAACAAGGAAGAAAAGCTGTATACTAGCGGCATGACTCATATGCTGGCCCAGCCTGAGTTCAAGGATGTAGAAAAGGTTAAGTCCCTGCTCGAGCTGTTCGATGAGAGCCGGACGCTAGTCAGGCTGCTGTCCAGCCAGAGAGAGGGCATTCAGGTACAGATTGGCGCTGAGAACAATGTCGAGGCCATTCATAATTGCAGTCTGATTACCGCGACGTATAGCTTGAATGGCATGCATATAGGAACGATCGGCATATTAGGCCCTACCCGCATGGAGTATGCCAAGGTAATCAACCTGCTCCAGTATTTGTCCGACGACATATCGGATATCTTGTCCAGATGGTACAAATAGTCGGAGAATAGGGAATAATAGGCTTACTTTCGTTTCAATTGCAAGTATAAGCGCGCCGGAACGGTTCGCCGGACCGGCGCTTGCCTTTTGCCCAAATTTACAAGGAGGTGAGGAGTGGAGTGAAGCAACAGGAGGATCAAGTGCGGGAGGAAGAAATCCGCGAGGAAGCCGTGCAACAAGAACATGTGGAACAGGCGGACAAAGGGAAGCAGAATGCGGACGAGGCCGCTCCGGAGGCTACATACAGCGAACAGCCTGAACCAGAAAACAAAGAGGAGCAGGAGGAGGCTGCCAAGCTGCGCGCCGAGAATGAGGAGCTCTCGCAGCGCCTGCTTCGCCTGCAAGCCGATTACGATAATTTCCGCAGAAGAACGCGGCAGGAGAAAGAGGAATTTGCGAAATATGCGTCCAGCCGCCTGCTGGAGGAGCTTTTGCCTGTCGTGGACAATTTCCAGAGGGCGCTGACCGCCAGCTCGGAAAACAGCGACTACGAAGCGCTGTCCAAAGGAGTGGATATGATCTATCGCCAATTCGAGCAAATCTTGGAGCAGGAAGGCCTGCAGCCGATTGAAGCAGTCGGCCAGCCGTTTAATCCTGAACTACACCAGGCGATCATGCAGGTTGAATCCGATGAGCATGATGAGGGAATTGTCGTGGAGGAAGTCCAGAAGGGTTACAAGCTGAAGGACAAAGTGCTGCGGCCGTCCATGGTGAAAGTAAGCATGTAGATTGCGACTACACGTATAAGGAGGAACATCGTATTATGAGTAAGGTCATTGGTATCGACCTGGGTACAACGAACTCTTGCGTAGCAGTAATGGAGGGCGGTGAGGCGGTTGTTATTCCGAACGCGGAAGGCAATCGCACTACCCCGTCTGTTGTAGGCTTTAAGAAAGACGGCGAGCGTATTGTCGGGGAAACGGCAAAGCGCCAAGCGATCACCAATCCGGATCGCACCATTATTTCGATCAAGCGTCATATGGGAACCAGCCACAAGGAATCGATTGACGGCAAGGATTTCACGCCGCAGGAGATCTCCGCTATCATTCTGCAGAAGCTGAAGGCTGACGCGGAGGCATATTTGGGCTCGCCGGTTACGCAGGCGGTCATTACCGTTCCGGCTTATTTCAACGACAGCCAGCGTCAGGCGACGAAGGATGCGGGCAAGATCGCCGGCCTCGAAGTGCTGCGGATCGTGAACGAGCCGACAGCTGCGGCTCTGGCATATGGTTTCGAGAAGGAAGAGGATCAGACGATTCTCGTATTTGACTTGGGCGGCGGCACATTCGACGTCTCCATTCTCGAGCTCGGCGACGGCTTCTTCGAGGTGAAGGCGACGAGCGGTGACAACAATCTGGGCGGAGACGACTTTGACCAGAAGGTTATCGATTATCTTGTAGCGGAGTTCAAGAAAGAGCAGGGCATTGATCTTAGCAAAGACAAGGCTGCTGTACAACGGCTGAAGGACGCTGCGGAAAAAGCGAAGAAAGAGCTGTCCAGCGTATTGACGACGACGATCTCGCTGCCGTTCATCACGGTTGCAGATGGCGTGCCTCAGCACTTGGAAGTAAATCTGACCCGCGCCAAGTTTGAGGAAATTACAGCCGATCTGGTTGAGCGTACGATGGGACCTAGCCGTCAGGCGCTGAAGGATGCGGGCCTTGACCCAAGCGAAATCGACAAGGTTGTGCTTGTTGGCGGCTCCACGCGTATTCCGGCCGTGCAGGAGGCTGTGAAGAAGCTGACCGGCAAAGAGCCGCATAAAGGCGTGAATCCGGACGAAGTCGTTGCCCTGGGCGCGGCTGTGCAGGCCGGGGTGCTGACAGGCGATGTCAAGGATGTCGTGCTGTTGGATGTGACTCCGTTGTCTCTTGGCATCGAAACGGCGGGAGGCGTCTTCACGAAGATGATCGATCGCAACACAACGATTCCGACAAGCAAGTCGCAGGTGTTCTCTACCTATGCGGATAACCAGACTAGTGTGGAAATCCACGTGCTGCAAGGGGAACGCGCGATGGCTGCGGACAACAAGACGCTTGGACGCTTCATGCTGAGCGAAATTCCGCCTGCTCCGCGCGGCGTACCGCAAATCGAAGTGACATTCGATATTGATGCGAACGGCATCGTGAATGTTTCGGCACAGGACAAAGGAACCGGCAAGACACAGAAGATTACGATTACCTCTTCAAGCGGCTTGAACGACGAGGAAATTGATCGGATGATGAAAGAGGCGGAAGCCAACGCCGAGGAGGATCGCAAGCGCAAGGAATCCGTTGAGGTGCGCAATGAAGCTGATCAGCTTGTCTACACGACGGAGAAGACGATTAAGGACCTTGGGGACAAGGTAGACCAGTCGGAGATAGACAAGGCGAACGAAGCGAAGGAGAACGTCAAGAAAGCGTTGGAAGGCGATGACTTAGAGGCAATCAAGTCGGCAACCGCTGCATTGTCCGAAGTCGTGCAGCAGCTTTCCGTCAAGCTATACGAGCAAGCGGCGAAAGAAGCGGAGGCCGCTCAAGGCGGGGCAGGAGCCGCAGAAGGCGCCGGAGGCAAGAAGGACAATGTCGTAGACGCAGACTATGAGGTAGTCGACGACAAGAAATAAGCTGTTTTCCGGAACGGGAAGCACAAAACAGTGAGCATGGATGACCGCTTTGCACGGTCTGGATGTTCCAGACGAGCAGGGGCGCCAGCGAGCGGGAGTCAAAGCCGGAATTGAGAAGGCTTTGACTTTCGCTTTGTCTCGGCCCCAAATGGGAGTGGAAGCAATTTGAGCAAACGTGATTATTACGAAGTGTTGGGGCTGGACCGCAACGCTTCGCCGGAAGAGATCAAAAAAGCATATCGCAAGCTGGCCAGGCAATATCACCCGGATGTCAATAAAGCGGCGGATGCCGAGGAGAAGTTCAAGGAAGTCAAGGAAGCCTACGACGTACTGAGCGACAGTCAGAAGAAAGCGACCTACGACCAATACGGACATGTAGATCCTAACCAAGGCATGGGGGGAATGGGCGGATTCGAAGGCGGATTCGGCGACATCTTCGACATGTTTTTCGGAGGCGGCGGAGGCCGTCGCAATCCGAACGCCCCGCAGAAAGGCGCTGATCTGCAGTATACGATGCAGATCGAGTTCAAGGAAGCCGTATTCGGCAAGGAAATGGATATTCAGATTCCGCGCACGGAAACGTGCGACCGCTGTTCGGGAACGGGTGCGAAGCCGGGTACGAAGCCGGATACTTGCTCCGTCTGCGGCGGAAGCGGGCAGCAGGAAGTGGTGCAGAATACGGTCTTCGGCCGTATTGTCAACCGCCGGGTGTGCTCAGCCTGTAACGGCCAAGGGACGACGATCAAGGACAAATGCGGTCAGTGTCACGGCAGCGGCAAGGTGAAGAAGACGCGCACGATTCATATCAAAATCCCGGCAGGTGTGGACGACGGCGCGCAAATGCGGGTGTCCGGCGAAGGGGAAGCCGGCAGCAAAGGCGGCCCTCCAGGGGATTTGTATGTCGTGATTCGGGTCAAGTCCCATGATTTCTTCGAGCGTGAAGGCGACGATATTTACTGTGAAGTGCCGCTAACGTTTGCGCAAGCTGCCTTGGGGGACGAGATCGAGGTCCCTACGTTGGATGGCCGCGTCAAGCTGAAGATTCCGCCAGGAACCCAGACAGACACGCACTTCCGCTTGAAGGGGAAGGGCGTCCCCCGTTTGCGCGGGTACGGGATTGGCGACCAGCATGTGAAGGTCGTCGTTGTAACGCCGACGAAGATCAGCGACAGACAGCGCGATCTGCTGCGCGAATTCGCTGAGCTTAGCGGGGAAGAGACGCATGACAAGCAGCAAACCTTTTTTGAACGGATGAAAAAAGCATTTCTGGGCGAGTAATCAATCCGCTCCATGTATTGCTATTGCAGCTGCCTCCATCGTGATGGAAGGCAGCTGCTTTTTTGTGCGCGCGATAAATCATGTACGATGCTGCCGGTAACCGAGCGGGGGAATTCAGCCTATCTGACATAATTTCTGGCCAATTGGGAAAAACATAAAGGATATCCAACCAAGACCAGAGAGAGGGGTGTTGCAGTGGAAGCAAAGGAACAGCGCCAAGAAGGCAAGCGCGGTGACGGCAAAGCGGAGGATGTGGAATTTTCCATGGAACTAGCCGATGAGGATGACATGGAAGCATGGAAAAGAGGCGAAGCCGCAGACAAGCGGGCACAACAATCCTGAGAACGGAGGTGATCCGTAATGGCAGACCGACTGGCGGTCTATTTTGACAGCGAGGATGAGGCGCAGAGAGCAGTCCCGCAGTTAAGAGCCCTCGGTGTCCGCGAAATTACTGTGGAGCGGTTGGAGGAGGATGATGATCGAGAGGCAGCTCCATTCCTTGTCGGATACAACACCTCGACAGCGAGCACCATTCCTTCAACCGGCACGCTGCCGAGTGCGAGCGGAGCCAGAGCGGCTGATGTTGAATTCGGGGCGGGAGACAATGGAGATCGGGATCAAGAAGGGCAGCGCAATCGATATTTGCTTGAGTGCGAAGTAACAAGCGAGTTGGCGCCGAAGGCAACGGAAATCCTGATCGAGCACGGCGCTGCGTTCAAAGATTGACAGGCTGTAGGAGGTATCTAGATGGCAGAGAAGAACATACTGGCCTATTTCAAATCCCCCGAGGAAGCGGAAGGTGTCAAGGCGAAGCTGGAGGTGCTGCGTGCCATAGACATCAGCATTGACCGGTTTAGCCGATATCCGGGCGATGGCGTAGAGCACATCGAAAATCCAATTACCGGCGACATCACCAGTTTGGCAGATTTGACACTGGGAGCAGATGTGTCTTCCAGATCGGCAGGAATTCTCACTGCCGTTGATCCCGGCGCAAGCGGTCTAAGCGATGGCGGGCAGGACGATCCGGTCGGCCGCGACATCCTGTTGACAGCGGTAATGCCCGAAGAGACTCATGAGCAAGCCATTCAGGTCATCGAGCAGGCAGGCGGCATGCTCTAACAACAGGTTTCGTCCAGCTCATATGTCGCGAGCGCAGGCCGCTCCCACGGTCATAAAACGGCCGGGGGGGGCGGCTTCTTGTGCTGGGGCGGAAGGTTGCTTTTCAAGCGAGTGCTCTTAAGGTACAATAGGAAAATGCTACTATGGACCAAAAGGATGGTGCGCAATGCTTTGGCATGAAATTACGATATATACGCGCGAGGAAGCGACCGAAGCGATCGCCGATCGTCTGCATCAGATGGGGGCGGGAGGCGTGTCGATCGAGGAATCGGGCAATCTGGAACGTCCTCGGGATACTTCCCTTGGCCAGTGGTACGAGCTACCGCTTAACAATATCCCGGAAGGGGATGCGGAAATCAAGGCTTACTTTGCGGATACTGCCGATCCCGAAGCGCTCATTGAGCAATTGAAGCCGTTTATCGGGGAATTGCCCTCCTTCGGCCTCGATCCGGGGAATGTTCAGTACAGCTGGCGCGCTGTGGACGAAGAGGATTGGGCGAATGCATGGAAAACTTACTTCAAACCGATTCGGGTGACGGAGACGCTCACCATCAAGCCAACATGGGAGTCCTATGAACCGTCCCAAGGGGAGAAAATCATCGAGCTGGATCCGGGGATGGCCTTCGGCACTGGCACGCATGAGACGACGGCATTATGCTTGCGGACGCTGGAACAAACAATTCGAACTGGCGATCAGGTGATTGATGTGGGTACCGGCTCCGGTGTGCTCGCCATTGCAGCGGCAAGGCTTGGCGCATCCAGAGTGCTTGCGATTGACCTTGATCCGGTCGCCGTATCGAGCGCGTCTGAGAATGTCCGGTTGAATGGCTTGCAGGAGGAAGTGACCGTTCGCGAGAGCGATCTGTTGGGCTTGCTGAAGCCGGCCGCGAACGGGACAGCCGGCCGCGATCCGGCGGCGCTGGGCGTGTCCCTGCCGGTCGATCTTGTCGTGGCCAATATTTTGGCCGAAATTTTGGCGCTGTTCGTCGATGATGTGTACCAGGCTCTGAAGCCGGGCGGCTTGTACATAGCTTCCGGCATTATCAGCCAAAAGGAGGAGCTTGTCCGCGAGGCGCTTGCCAAAGCCGGATTTACTGTGGTCGAGCGAAATGTCGAGCATGATTGGGTTGCCTTGACGGCACGCAAAGGAGGGTAAGCTTATGGAAGGCCTTCAATCCCGGATGGCCTTTATTGCAGAATACTGGCCTTTTCTTCTGCTCAGCATCATCATTGCGTTCACGGTTCATGAATTTGCTCATGCGTACGCTGCTTATCGCTTTGGCGATGATACGCCGCGCAAGCAGGGACGTCTCACGTTGAATCCGATGGCGCATCTGGACTGGCTGGGCATGCTGCTTATCTTCATTGCGGGCTTTGGATGGGCGAAGCCGGTCATGGTCAATGCGGGGAACTTCGCCAAGCCCCGCCAGATGAATATTGTTGTCGCCTTGGTCGGTCCTTTAAGCAATCTGCTGCTGGCCGTGCTGGGCGCTGCCATGCATACGGCTGTGCTGGGCAGCGCTTGGAGCGCCGGCTGGTCCGCCGGGACGATATATGCGTTTGAGTCCTTTTTCATCTTATTTGTTTCCTTGAATATCTTGCTCTTTTTCTTTAATTTGATCCCGCTGCCGCCGCTTGACGGATATCGCATTGTGATCGAGATGCTGCCGCTCCAGGTGAGCCATCGCTTGCGCCAGTTCGAGCATTGGTCGTTCTTAATCTTTCTGTTGATTATTTTTATTCCGCCGCTGAGAGCGGTCACGATTGATCCGCTTTTCGGATGGATCACAAAATTGCATACTGCGCTTCTGCTTTTTTGGTCCGGTATCTTTTAGCAGGTGTGGCAATCGCCGCGAAAAAGTTGTAAGATGTAGGTTGGACGTCGGCCGTCAGTTGTGATCGGCTGCCGTTAAAGGTGAAGCACATTTTTTGAACGAGAAGGAGAGACCCGGTTTGCAGCGGTATTTCGTTCCAGGAGACCATTGGCAGGAGGACAGTGTGACGATCACAGGCGACGATGCTCATCATGTGGCGAATGTGATGAGGGGACGCGCAGGCGATCGTTTTCTTTGCTGTGCGCCGGATGGACGGGTCGCTGTTGCAGAGATTACAGCGATTTCGAAGGGCCAAGTGGAAGCGGCCATAGTGGAGTGGAGCACGGACAGCCGCGAGCCGGGGATCAACGTCTATATAGCGCAGAGCTTGCCCAAGGCGGACAAGATGGAGACGGTGATTCAACGCTGTACTGAAATCGGCGCAGCCGGATTCAGGCCGTTTGTTTCGTCGCGTACGATCGTGCAGTATGATGCGAAGAAGGAAGCGAAGCGGCTGGACCGCTGGCACAAAATCGCCAAGGAAGCCGCAGAGCAGGCACACCGCAACCGCATACCAGCTATTGCTTCAGTAATAGACTGGAAAGAGCTGCTGAAGCAATCGGCCGCAGCGGATCTTGTGCTTTTGTGTTACGAGCAGGAGGGCAATAACGGGATCGGCCAGGTGCTTCAGCGCTGGCGTCAGCAGGCAGGCGGTGCAGCTTTCGAGTCGCGGCCAAAGAACATATGGATCGTCGTCGGCCCCGAGGGGGGCTTTACTGATCAGGAAGCGGAGGAAGCGGCAGCTGCAGGCGCGAATCGGGTTCATTTGGGCCCGCGTATTTTGCGGACGGAAACGGCTGCCCTTGTAGCCTTGACATGTGTATTGTACGAATGCGGAGAAATGGGGGGGTACCGATGAAACCGACAGTGGCCTTTCATACATTGGGCTGTAAGGTGAACTTTTACGATACGGAAGCGATCTGGCAGAAATTCAAGCAAGCCGGCTACGAGCAGGCAGATTTCGAATCGGATGCGGATGTGTATGTGATCAATACATGTACGGTGACGAACACCGGAGACAAGAAGAGCCGACAGATCATTCGGCGGGCGGTGCGGCGCAACCCGGACGCTATCATTGCGGTTACCGGCTGCTATGCGCAGACGGCCCCGGCCGAAATATTGGAAATCCCGGGCGTGGACATTGTGATCGGGACCCAGGATCGGGAAAAAATCATGGATTATGTAGAACAGTTCCAGCGTGACCGCCAGCCGGTAAATGCTGTACGCAATATTATGAAGACACGCACTTTTGAAGAACTGGATGTGCCGGATTTCTCCGACCGCACGCGTGCGTTTTTGAAAATACAGGAAGGCTGCAATAATTTCTGCACGTTCTGCATCATTCCGTGGACACGGGGGCTGAGCCGCAGCCGCGACCCGCAAAGCGTCTTGGAGCAGGCGCGCCAACTGGTTGCTTCCGGCTACAAGGAAATTGTGCTGACCGGCATTCATACAGGCGGCTATGGCGATGACTTGGAAAATTACACGCTGACCAGCCTGCTGCGTGATCTGGACAAGATCGAGGGCTTGGAGCGAATTCGCATCAGCTCGATTGAGGCCAGCCAAATTACCGATGAAATGATCGAGGTGCTCAACCAGTCCGAGAAGATGTGCAGACATCTGCATATTCCGCTTCAGGCTGGCGACGATGATGTGTTGAAGCGCATGCGCCGCAAATACACGACCGCCGAGTTCGCCGAGAAAATCCGCAGGCTGCATGAAGCGCTGCCGGGTGTGGCGATCACCACGGATGTCATTGTCGGATTCCCGGGGGAAACTGAGGAGATGTTCGAGCGGGGATACCGGTTTATGCAGGAGATGCAATTCGCGGAAATGCATGTATTCCCTTACTCCAAGCGAACAGGTACGCCTGCCGCCCGGATGGAGGACCAGGTCGATGAAGAAGAGAAGAATCGGCGCGTGCATGCGCTTATTGATTTGTCCGAACAGATGCAGCTGGCGTACGCTGCGCAATTTGTGGGCGAAGTGCTCGATGTCATTCCGGAACGTCTGCAAAAAGGGCGTGAGCAGGAGGGGATCGTCATTGGCCATACGGACAACTATTTGAATGTTGCCTTTGCGGGCGGAGAAGAGCTCATTGGCTCTCTGTGCCGCGTTAAGATTGAGGAAGCGGGTGTGAATGAATGCCGAGGCAAGCTCGTTCGGGTGCTGGATGAGCAGGTGCAGGCCGTCTAGCCCACATGGAGGATTTCCTCGTCGCAATCGGTTTGAGTGCCGATTGCGCGGCGGGAAATCCTTTTTTCACGATGTTGTCGAATCGCGCAGGCAGGGAAAAATGGGAGGCTGCTTTCGAAACCGTGCATCACGTTCGCGTGTGCTATTCATACTTTTTAGCAAGGGAGAGATACACAATGGCAAGCAAAGAAATTTCCGCAGGCGGAGTCGTCTACAAGAAGGAGAATGGCAAAGTGCTCGTACAGCTCATTCGGGACCGTTTCGGGCGGGTTACGCTGGCAAAAGGGAAGATGGAAGCCGGAGAATCCATTGAACAGACAGCTTTGCGGGAGATTGAGGAAGAGACGGGCACAGTCGGAAAAATCATCGAGCCTTTGGACACGACGGTTTATTTGTACAGGCATGCGGAAAAAGGAGAGGTACAAAAGGTCGTTCACTATTTTCTGATCGAAGCTGTCGGGGGGGGAGGATCGGGTGCAGGAAGAGGAGATCGGCGGCGTGCTGTGGCTGCCCCCGCATGAGGCAGCAGCCTGCCAGCAGGCGGAAGGGTATGAGAATGTTCATCCCGTTCTGCAGCTGGCGTTGGCAAAGCTGCCTGCCGGCTAGCGGGTGCGAAGCCGCAGCCATGGCAAGTAGCATAGGGGCAGAGCCAGCAGGGAGCAGGCGATGTTGAATATGGTTTGGGCGTGTGCGATCTGGCTGGCAGGATTTGCGGCAAGTGCCCCTGACCATTGTGCCAGCAACGGTATGAATGGCAGGAAGAGCAGCGTGCCGGCGACATTCAGCACAACTTGGGCCCAGGCAACCATCTTGCCTGCGCGGGTGCCGCCAATAGCGGCAAGCAGGCCTGTGACGCAGGTGCCAATATTCGCGCCCAGCACCATGGCGATGGCCAGCTCGGGAGTAATCGCCTGTACGGCTGCAAGACCCATGACAATGGCTACCGCCGCGGAGCTGCTCTGAATAATAGCGGTAATGCCGGTGCCAGCAGCTATGCCCCACAGCATGCCGGCTTGCGAAAGCTCCAGAAACCAGGCGAACAGCCCGCGCGCATGCAAGGCCGGAACGATGGTGCCCATCACCTGCATGCCGAGCAGGATACAGGAGAAGCCTGCAGCAGCCATAGCCATCAGCTTGACCGGACGCATTACCTTGCCCATGCGGGCTGAACGCCTGATTTCTGCCGAACGGCGCACAATGCGCCGCGTCGGGAGCAGCGAGCGAATGCGCATCGGTCCATGGCTGTTCACCCGGACTTGGGAGTCGTCGGTCTCGACATGCAGCATCCATGCGATAAGCCATACGGCAGAGGAACCGATAAGCATGGGCACTGCGGCGTGGTTCAGGTTCAGGCCCAATAGCTCCGTGGTCAGGCAGGTGCCGATATTGGTGCCCAGAATTATGCCGAGCGTGCGCGGGAAGGTCAGCATGCCGGCGTTCACCAGACCGATTGTAATAACGGTGATCGCACTGCTGCTCTGCACAACGGCTGTCAGCACGGTCCCGGCAACCATCCCCCTAAGCGGCGTTGAGGTGAAGGTGCCGAGTGCGTTTTTCAAATAGGCTCCCGCCCATGTGTGCAGCGCAAGCTCCATGACCTTCATGCCGAACAGGAACATGGCAAGACCTGCAGCAAGGGGGAAAATCAGTTCTGCCATCATGGAGGGACATCTCCTTATCGGTTACATAGATTGACCGTAGAACATCTTGCGACTGTCAATGTTGCCGTCTTTATCATCAACTTGCGAAAGGCCGTATCGGCTTCGGCCTATTCGCTTTGCTTTTGCGGTTTTGCGGGTTATCACTATCATATGAACAAGCCTGAACAGGCATGACAAGGAGGAGCGCAAGTCGGGATGACTACGAATAAGGAAACTCTTCAGCACAGGGCCGCGCTCGTGCTGAGCGCAAAGCGCAAAAAGCGGCTGGAAGCAGGACACCCCTGGATATTTGAAAATGAAGCGGAGCGTCTGGACGGTTCGGCAGAACCGGGAGATCTCGTGGATGTTCTGGATCATCGCGGAAAATTTTTGGCTACAGGCGCATACAATCCGCATTCCCGCATTCGGGCCAGGGTCGTTTCGTTTCAGCGGCTAGTGGAAATGGATGCAGCCTTCTTTACAGAAAGGCTGGCTGCCTGCAAGCGGTATCGCCAGCGTTTTCTGGGTCAGGCAGGCGCATACCGGGCCGTTTATGGCGAGGCGGACGGGCTGCCGGGACTCATCGTGGACAAATATGGCGATGTGCTGGTTGCGCAGTTTCTGACCTATGCCATGGACAAGCGCAAGGCGCAAGTGACAGAAGCTTTGGCCGCGGTGTTTCAACCGCGCACGATTTACGAGCGAAGCGATGTGGGAGTCAGGGAATTGGAAGGCTTGCCCGAAACGAAGGGGCTGCTTTATGGCGAGGCGGTTCGGTATGTGCAGATGGAAGAGAACGGGTTGAAGCTGCAGGTCGATATAGAGGAAGGGCAAAAAACCGGCTATTTTTTCGATCAGCGGGAGAATCGGGCGGCCATTGCGCCACTCATGAAAGGCTGGGGCTGGCGCAGCGGCATCGAGCACAAGGAAGCGGAGCTTGATGGAGGTATGCAGGTTGTTCCGGTGAACAAGAACGGCAAGCCGGTTACGTTTCCGTACTGGGACGGAGCTACAGTGTTGGAGTGCTTCTCCCATACAGGGAGCTTTACGCTGCATGCGTGCCATTACGGCGCCAAAAAAGTGACCTGCCTGGACATTTCCGAACATGCGATTGAAAGCGCCCGCCGCAATGTGGAGTTGAACGGCTTCCAAGACAGAGTGGAGTTCGTTGTGGCCGATGCTTTTCAATATTTGCGCGAGCAGGTGGCAGGCTTGGCGGCAAGGCAAGCACGAGGCGGTCTGGAGCACGTGCCGGCGGGCAAGCGGCCGGATACTTCCCGGGCACTCGAAACCGGCGGCCGGACATGGGACGTCGTCATACTCGATCCTCCGGCCTTTGCGAAGAACCGCGCTGCGGTAGCCGGCGCTTGCCGCGGATACAAGGATATCAATCTGCATGCGCTGAAGCTCGTGAATGAAGGAGGATTTCTGGTAACGGCGAGCTGTTCCTATCATGTCCGTCCGGATTTGTTCCTGGAAACGATTCGCCAGGCGGCGCAGGATGCAGGAAAACGATTGCGGCTTGTCGAATTTAGGGGGGCGGGCAAGGATCACCCGCAAATCTTGGGTGTGGATGAAGGCCATTACTTGAAATTCGCGATATTTGAAGTGACTGCTTTATAACCAGCCGTTTCGGCAAGTGATAGAGATACACAAACCCCCCGCGAAAGTAATCGGAAATAGCATCGGAGCTGTTCTTCACTTTCGTGGGTATAAATCGGGCCCCGCGAAATTGGCATCAGCTTCGAAGCTTCCATTGCTTTCGCGGGTGTTAGAGAAAGGAGAGGAGACGCTTGGCTGTCCAGTTGATCATCGGCCGTGCCGGAAGCGGCAAGAGCCGATACTGCCTCGAACAAATACGCGAAGGTCTGCGGCGGGACCCCGCAGGCCAGCCAATCGTCCTGCTGGTGCCGGAGCAAGCGAGCTTCTCTGCGGAGAAGGCGCTGGCAGCCACTCCAGGCCTCCACGGGGTCATTCGCGCGCAAGTGCTCAGCTTTCGCCGGATGGCCTTTCGCATTATGCAGGAGACAGGCGGCATGGCGAAGCCCCCGATCGGCGAGATGGGCAAGAAGCTGCTGCTCTACTCCTTGATGCAGAAGCGCAAGGATGAGCTGCGCGCGCTGCGGGCGCAGGCAGACCAAGTAGCCTATACGGAAAAGCTGCTGCAGTTCATCACAGAATGCAAGCGGTATGAAATCGGGCCCGCGGAGCTTGAGGCCCATCTGCAGGAAGCCGGGCTGGCAGAAGGCGCAGGCGGCAGGGATTTTGCAGCCAAGCTGGGCGACTTGGCTCTTCTCTACGCCGATTACGAAGCAGCCGTGAAGGAAAGGTATCTGGACACGGAGGATGCGCTCGAGCTGCTGGCCGAGAAGCTGCCGGAGTCTGTTTACGCGCGCCAGATGGAAGTGTGGATAGACGGCTTCAACGGCTTTACCCCGCAAGAATATCGCGTGCTGGGCCAGCTGTTTCGGGTATGCCGGCAGGTGACGATTACGTTGTCCGCCGACCGCGACCGAGAACCGGGCGAGCAGCCGGAGGAGCTGGATTTGTTTCATCCGACCGCTGTAACGCTGCTGAAGCTGAAGCAGCTCGCAGAAGACTGCGGAGCCGAGCTGGGCGAGACACGGCGTCTGGAGGAATTGCGCGGAGAAGCGCCGGCCATGTTCCCGCATCGCCATGCGGACAATCCCGTGCTGGCCCATCTTGAACGCCATTATGCAAGCCGGCGCAAGTGGACAGACCGGGATACATACGAAACCGGGAAGCGGCCGGAATCGGCGATAGTCGTGGCGGCTGCCGTGAACAGGCGGGCGGAGGTCGAGGGCATCGCCCGCGAGATGCTGCGCCTCGCCCGGGAGTGCGGGTACCGCTGGCGGGATATGGCGGTGCTGCTGCGTCATCCCGCTACATATGAGGAATTGATTTCTCTCGTATTCGGCGATTATGGCATTCCGCATTTTTTGGATCGCAAGCAAACGGCGGTGCATCATCCGCTGCTCGAATTTATTCGCTCCTCTCTGGAAACTGCGCTGCATTTTTGGCCCTATGAAGCGGTGTTCCGCTGTGCCAAAACCGGCTTTTTCGGGCCTGTCGGGGAACATGCCGAGCTTACTTACCGGCAGCGTATGCAGCAGCATCGCGAGGCGCTGGACCGGCTCGAGAATTATGTGCTGGCATTCGGCCTGCAGGGCGCTGCCTGGCTGGACGATAAGCCGTGGGTATACAGGCTTCGCTATTCCCTGGAGGACGAAGACGCCGAGCAGGACAGATATGATCTGAACGAAATCCATGCGCTGCGCATGGCTATTGCAGCGCCTCTGCGGCAGTTTCAGGAGCGGCTCACGCGGGCATCCTGCGTGCGCGAGCAAGCTGAAGCGGTATTTGCCTTGCTTGAGGATGCCGCCATCCCGACCCATCTGGCGCAGTGGAGCGAGCAGGCGGTGCGGGACGGAAGACCAGAGCGGGCAAGGGAGCATACACAAGTATGGGATGGCGTCATCGACATGCTGGAGCAGATGGTGGACGCTACAGGGCAAGAAGCGATCTCTTCGGCGACGTTCGCTGATTGGCTGCAGGCTGGACTGGATCAGGTCAAGCTCGCGCTGGTTCCGCCTTCGCTGGACGAGGTGCTGGTCGGCAGCATGGAGCGGACGCGACCCGGCAGCGTGCGCGCAGTTTTTGTGCCGGGAGCCAACGACGGCGTATTGCCTGCCCGGCCTGCGGAGGATAGTGTCATTACGGAGCACGAGCGGGATCTGCTGGCCGACGGCGGATTGGCGCTCGCGCCCGGAAGCAAGCGCAAGCTGCTGGACGAGCAATTTCTGATCTATTCCACCTTATCGGTTCCGTCAGACAAGCTGTGGCTCAGCTATCCGGTCGCCGATGAGGAGGGAAAGGCGCTGACCCCTTCGGAAGTAGTGCGCCGGGTGAAGGGGATGTTCCCGACGCTGCCAGCCGTTTGGCTCGGCGGCGAACCGGAGCCGGCCATGCCGGAGGACGAGCAGCTGACCTTCATTCAATCGCCGGAAAGGGCAGCAGCCTATTTGGTTAATCAGATCCGCCACTGGCTTGGCGGCACGCCGATTGCGGAGGGCTGGTGGGATGTGTATGCCTGGCACTTGGCTGATCCGTCTCGCCGACTTTCGCTGCAAACCCGTCTTGGCGGCTTGTTCTTTACGAATCGGGAAGAGGCGATCTCCGGGGGTACAGCCAAACAGCTGTATGGGGAACGGTTGAAAGCGAGCGTATCCCGCATGGAGAAGCATGCGGCTTGTCCATTTGCGCAGTTTGCCGCGTACGGCTTGCGTCTGGAGGAACGCGCGGTGTACAGGCTGGAGGCGCCTGATATCGGCCAATTTTTCCATGCGGCTCTCAGCTGGATTGCGGGCGAGCTGCTGGCAGCCGGGAAGAGCTGGAGCGAATTGGGCGATGAGGATTGCGAGCGCATGGCCGAACGGGCCGTTGCGCATTTGACCCCTCGCTTGCAGAGTGAGATTTTGCTCAGCTCGCACCGGTACAGGTATATGGCCCGCAAGCTGAAGGACATCATCAGCCGAACGACGGCGATGCTGGCCGTTCAGGCGGCGAGAGGAGAATTTACGCCTGCCGGTCTGGAAATCCCGTTCGGCCGCAAGGGGCGTATTCCGCCGCTGCGCTTCACTCTGGCAGACGGCACAGAAATGGAAGTGGCCGGGCGAATCGACCGGGTGGACCAGGCAGAGCGTGACGGGGCTCTGCTGCTGCGCGTGATTGACTACAAGTCCGGCTCGGTGCAGTTGAACATGGCTGAGGTTTATTACGGCTTAAGCCTGCAGCTGCTGGCGTATCTGGATGTAGCAGTCAGTAATGCCGAAGAGTGGCTGGGCCGCCCGGCTGAAGCGGCAGGCGCTTTCTATGTTCACGTGCACAATCCGATTGTGGCCTTCGCTGGGCCGGTTGAGCGGGAGAAAGCACGCAAGGAAGCCTTGAAGCGGTTCAAGCAGCGCGGCCTCGTCATGGGACGAAGCGATGTCATCCAGGCGATGGACCGCACGTTGGACTCCGGCTACTCGGACATTATTCCGGTCAGGCTCAAAACCTCCGGCGACATCGTTGAAAGCCAGTCCTCCACGTTCTTGCCCGAGCAATGGCCGCATTTGCGCAAGGCGGTGCGCCGGCGCATGCATGAAATCGGCGCCAGCATCGCAGGCGGAGAAGTAGCCATTGCCCCGTATCGGCTTGGAACGAAGACACCATGCGGCTTTTGCCCGTACAAATCTGTTTGCCAATTCGATCCGTTATACGCAGGCAATGCCTACAATCAGCTTAATGGAATAGGCAAGTCGGATGTCTGGCGCAAGCTGGAGGAGGAGGGGATGCGCGATGAGTAACCAGCAGAATACGACGGTCTATACGCCTGTCCCCAAGCCTCCTGATGTAACTTGGACGGATGAGCAATGGGCGGCCATTACAGCGCGCGGCACAGATATATTGGTGGCGGCGGCAGCCGGTTCCGGCAAGACCGCCGTGCTCGTAGAGCGGATTATTCGCCGCGTGCTGGATACGGACAACCCGGTTGATATCGACCGGATGCTCGTTTCGACCTTCACCAAAGCTGCGGCAGATGAGATGCGCGGCCGTATTCGCGAAGCGTTGGAAGGGGAGCTGGAGAAAAATCCGGATTCGCCGCATATTCGCAGGCAGCTAGCGCTCATTCACCGCGCTTCCATCACTACGCTGCACGCGTTCTGTATGGAAGTGATCAGTCAGCATTATGAGCATATTCCGCTTGACCCGGGCTTTCGCATTGCCGGAGAACACGAAGCGGAGCTGCTGCGTACGGAAGCAATGGAGACTTTGCTGGAGAGCTCTTACGAGACCAAGCCGGAGGATAGCTTGTTTTGGCAGCTTGTGGACGTATTCGGGGGCGAGCGCAGCGATGCCGATTTTATGAATCTGGCGCTTCGGCTGCACGAATTTTCCCGCAGCCATCCATGGCCGTCTCATTGGCTGGCCGATATGGCGCAATCGTTCGCCGATGCGGCGAATGACACGCAGCTCAATCATTGGACATCCAGCCTGTTTGCTGCCGTTCGGCAGCAAGTGGATGCGGCAATGTCCCTTCTCCGACGAGCCATTGATTTATGTGCGGAACCGGGAGGCCCGATTCCCTATGCGGATCAATTTCAAAGCGAGCTTGAGATGGCGGCGGCGCTGGCGGAAGCTTGCGAGCAAGGCGAATGGGAAACGCTGTACAACGCGTTTCAGTCCGTGGCGTTCAGCAGGCTGAAGCCATGCAGAGGGGACGAATACGACAAAAGCTTGCAGGAGAAGGCAGCCGGACTGCGGAAAAAAGCGAAGGAGAAGCTGGAGAAAGCAAGCCGCGAATGGTTTGCGCGCACACCGGACGAAATGCGGAACGAAGTGCTGGCGCTGGCTCCGCTCATGGGAGAGCTGGCCGGCTTTGTAGAAGCGTTCGACACACAGTATGCCGCGCTCAAGCGGGATAAGGGCCTGCTTGATTTCTCGGATTTGGAGCATTTGACCTTGCGGATATTGCGTCATCCCGATTCGACTCCGGCGCATATGCTTCCATCGGATGCAGCGCTTGCTTTTCGGGAGCAATTTGCAGAGGTGCTGGTGGACGAATACCAGGATACGAATCTGGTGCAGGAGACGATACTTTCCTTGCTCTCGGGGGGAGCAGGCGAGCAGGCGGGCAGCCGCTTCATGGTCGGCGACGTGAAACAAAGCATTTACCGGTTCCGGCTGGCGGATCCCGGGTTGTTCCTCGGCAAGTACAAGCGCTTCACGCGATTGGACAGCCATATGGCAGAGACAGGGCCGTTCTCCGAACAGGAGGAATGTCTTGCTGAACCGGGAACGCCGGTACAGGCAGGCCTGCGCATAGACTTGGCACGAAATTTCCGCAGCCGTCAGGAGGTCGTTGACGCGGTCAATTTCTTGTTCAGGCAGATGATGCGCGAGCAAGTCGCGGAGATCGAATACGATGAATCGGCAGAGCTGAAGTACGGCCATGGCTTTCCGCAGCCTGCCGAAGGCGGGCAGGACTTGGCAGTGGAGCTTCTGGTTGTCGATCGCGAAGAGGAAGCTGCCGGCTCAAGCGGAACCGCATCTGACGAAAGCAGCGACAGCGAAAGTGAAGATGTTCAGGGCGCAGATGAGGATGCGTCTGAGCTGCTTGCCGCCCAGCTGGAAGCCAGGATCATCGCACGGCGGATACGTCAGTTGATCGGTGCGGACGGCAGCGCCCCGATGCAGGTGTATGACAAAAAGCTGAAGGGCTGCCGGCCATTAGCATACCGGGATGTGGTCGTGCTGCTGCGGGCCACGCAGCAATGGGCGCCGGAGATGCTGGAGGAATTTCGTTTGATGGGCATTCCGGCCTTCGCTGATCTGCAAACCGGCTATTTCCGCGCTGGCGAGGTGGAATGGGCGCTCGCGCTGCTGTCGCTGATCGACAATCCGCAGCAGGACATCCCGCTGGCGGCTGTGCTCCGCTCGCCGGTAGTCGGCTTGCAGGCGGAGGAACTCGCTGCGATCAGGGCAGGTCGTCAGGGAATGACCTATTATGATGCGGTTGTGGCTTACGCAGCCGCGGAGGAAGGAGCGCGGACAGAGCTGCAGGACAGGCTCAGCTTGTTCCTGCAGCGCTTGCAGGCGTGGCGCGAACAAGCCGCGCAGGGCGCCCTGTCCACTTTGATCTGGGATTTGTACAGGGAAACCGGCCTTTACGATTTTGCCGGCGGACTTCCCGGAGGCGCGCAGCGGCAGGCCAATCTGCGAGCGCTGTATGATCGCGCCAGGCAGTATGAGGCCACTTCGTTCCGCGGCCTGTTCCGCTTCCTGCGGTTTATCGAGAAGATTCGCGACAGCGGCAGCGATCTGGGCGCGGCCCGCGCGCTTGGCGAGCAAGAGGATGTCGTGCGAATCATGTCCATTCATAAGAGCAAAGGTCTGGAATTTCCGGTAGTCTTCGTTGCGGGGCTAGGCAAAAAGTTCAATCAGCAGGATGCCCGGTCAGCGTTCCTGCTGCACAAGGAGCTTGGATTCGGTCCGAAGGTGGTGGACCGCGAGCTGCACGTCAGCTATCCGTCGCTGCCTTACATGGCGATTCGTCACCGGATGCGCATGGAAATGTTGGCAGAGGAGATGAGAATTTTGTACGTGGCTCTGACCCGGCCGAAGGAAAAGCTGATTTTGATCGGCACCGTGCAAAATCGGGAGAAAGCCTTGCAGCAATGGGAAGCAGCCGCAGATATAACCGGGCTGCAGCTGCCGTCCACGCTGCTGGCGGAGGCCAATTCCTTCCTCGATTGGCTCGGCCCTTGCCTGATTCGGCATCCGGCGTCCGAGCCGCTGCGTCGGCAAAGTTCTTCGCGCCAAGCCCCAGAGTGGCTTCGCCGGGATACATCCCGGTGGAAGGTGGCGGCTTTGGGACCGGACGCTGCGGGACAAGCGGCGCCTGCAAGCGAGTGGATGGCCGATGAAAGACGCATGGCTGCCATTCGCAACAATGAGCCGTTGCCGGATTGGGACGGCAGCGCTTGGCGGGAAGAGCTCGGCAAGCGATTGGATTGGCATTATCCCTACCGCGCCGCCTCGGCATTATTGTCCAAAACGTCCGTATCCGAATTGAAGCGCATGGGCGAGCGGCACTGGCAGGCAGAAGCGGAGGATTACCAGGCGGCGGGCGTCCTGCCGGATGGGACCGTTGTGCATAGCGACACGGCTGCCGCCTATCGCCACAGACTGCTGAGACGACCGCGCTTCGTAGAGGAGCGGGGCTTGTCCGCCGTAGAAAAAGGGACGGTCTATCATGCCGTCATGCAGGCGATTTCGCTGACGGGGCCCCTGTCCGAAGAGACCGTCCTTCAGGAGCTGGAGCGAATGCGGGAAACCCGGATGCTCCGGGCTGATCAGCTTCGCGAAATTGACCCCGGCAAGATTGCAGCCTTTTTCGCAAGCGAGCTTGGCAGACGAATGCTCGCCTCGTCTGATGTGCGCCGGGAGCTACCGTTCAGCTACGCGCTGCCGGTGGAAGAGGTGTATGGCGACATAGACGATAGCCTTGCGAGTGAGACCGTGTTGATGCAAGGGGTGATTGACTGCCTGTTTCGCGATGAGCAGGGATGGGTGCTGCTGGATTACAAAACGGATTCCCTGCGCGGGAGAAAACCGCAGGAAGCGGCGGAGGCTTACCGGACGCAGCTGAAGCTTTATGCCCAGGCGATTGAGCGAATCTGGGGCGAGCCGGTGTCGGAGAAATATGTTTTCCTGTTCGACGGAGGTCATGTGGTTCAATTG
>NZ_BOVK01000031.1 GCF_018403685.1 Xylanibacillus composti | reverse complement strand
AAAATAGTTTACAGACTCTCTGGCGCCATACGTTCAGCATGCTGTGGGAATTGACCCAGACAAGGATACGATGATGCGTGCACAAACACGGCTTGACGGAATAGCCAATGTGTCGCTCATCAATGGCGACTTTCTTGCCCTGCCAGTTCCCCCTCCGGAAGAATGTTATGATACGGTCATATGCGTAGCAACCTTGCACCATATGGAGCTGAGAGCTGCCCTGTTGAAGATACGACAAGTTCTGGCACCCGGAGGGCGAGTCTTGATTATTGGACTAGCGGCTGACAAATCGATGCTGGATTACTGCATATCGGGACTATACCTATTTCCAATCCGACTCATGGATCGACTTCATGGCGGGATGCAAGATATCGGCGTTCGACTTGCAGAACCCAAGGAATCGATTAGCGAAATTCGCCAAGTGGCTCGCGATGTCTTGCCCGGAGCCATCATCCGACGCCGTTTCTATTATCGATATTCCTTAACTTGGGACAATCCAATGGAGTAGCACTTGTTTCCATTGGATAACACTATATTTATACGGGCTTTTGTTGATGACCGGAATAGACGGTTGAATCTGT
Source organism: Xylanibacillus composti (assembly GCF_018403685.1). Taxonomy (NCBI): domain Bacteria; kingdom Bacillati; phylum Bacillota; class Bacilli; order Caryophanales; family Paenibacillaceae; genus Xylanibacillus; species Xylanibacillus composti. The sequence goes on along the minus strand of NZ_BOVK01000031.1, from coordinate 116,709 downwards.
AACGGTTATCCATGTCCGTTAGAGCGAAAAAAATGTTCTTTCGATTTTATAACGGTCGCGGCTGTCCATTAGAGGCCCAAAAGCGTCGTTTTGACCTGTCAATTCAGCGCTACCGGTCATCCGTGTCCGTTACAATGTCAAAAACGCTCCATACGCCCTGTAACGGTCATCCCTATCCGTTAGAGTTACTGCAGCAGCGTTTTCATCGGCAGTGGCCGGGCGTCGAGCCGGGCAGAAGAGGTAAGTGGAGGCACTTCAAGTGATTAAGAGAATCCCGGAATCGCGGAAATAACGATTACAGATTTAAAAATATTTGGACCCCAAAATAGAATACGTCAGATTGACATGTCGAAACTACTTAGAACATAATTATTACCATTAAAATAAGGGTCTCTTTTTTATGTGAGCATTTTGCATTAACCTGAGCCCTTGCTAGACAAAGGTTTTCAAACATAAAAAAAGGACTTCACCCCAACTTGGAGAAGTTTTCAAGTGACGAAACCAGAAAACCCAAGGGAGGGAAGTCACTTTGTATATTCTCCAAGAAAGTCTATTTTCCTTTGAAGAACTTCAAAAACTTGAATCTCGAGAACGATTGCCTATCTTCTTCGGCGCACTTGACTTACGTCCGTATGCCAAGGAATTGAGAAACCATTCACCCCGAGGCGCCGATGGCCATTGTAGGCAAGGGATTCTTCGTGCACTGCTTGCTGCCCCGCTTGAGAATATAGATACCTTTACCGGCCTGCATCATCGTTTAGACGTGGACCTTCGCTTTCGTTATCAATGCGGACTTCGGCTTGATAGGAAGGCTCCTTCGATTGCGACATTAAGCCGCGTTTTCGCTGAATTAACCAACAAGGGACTTGCGAAACGCTTGTTCGAAGATCTCGTCGTACAATGTAGGCAGGAAGGAATTATCGACGGAGATCACGTGGCGATCGATAGTGCAGCGATTCATGCCTATGAGAAGAAACAACCGAAACGGAAAAGCGAGTTAACCGGCAATGCCAACTGGGGCGCGAAGTTCGACTCGTTTGGCAACAAGGTCAAGTGGTTTGGCTACAAGCTTCATCTTGCCGTTGACGCGGCAAGCGAGTTGCCGATGGCACTCTTCGTCACACCGGCTCATGTCAATGACGGCGATATGGCCCCTGCCCTTATGAAACAAGTTGCTAAGGGGACGAAAGTGAAATTCTTTATGCTGGATGCCGGATATGACCAACTTAAAAACTATGAAGCGGCACGGAAGCTCAAAGCGCAAGCGATTATCCCGATGAATCTTCGCAATGAGAAGGAACCACCTGCGGGCATGACCTCTAGCGGCACGCCCTGCTGCTCGATGGGTTTTGCCATGACCTATTGGGGTGCCGATGGCGATCACCTGAAATTCCGGTGTCCTCATGCCACTGGGAAGGTCGACTGTCCGCTTGGTATGGCTGCATGCTCATCTTCCAACTATGGAATGGTCGTCAAAGTCAATACGAAAAGCGATCCGCGACGCTACTCGAGTCCACATCGGGAAACGAAACGCTGGAAGGAGCTTTACAACGAAAGAACAAGCGTAGAACGTTGCAATTCCAGATTGAAAACTCATTTGACCGCAGACGCCATGCACGTTTGGGGCATCCAGAAGGTGACCACTCACCAATACTTAAACGCAATTGTGTTGCTGGCTTCTGCGTTAGCGATGGCCCGTCAGTCTAAGGAAGCCGCCGCTTAAAATTTTGATTCAGCAAAAATTCTGCAGGTCTGTTCATTTTGTGATTCAAAGGTGAATCCGGCTAAAATACCGTTCTACTGGCCTAAGAATCTACAGCCAACTTTTCTATAAACGGAATTATGCAAAATGCTCATGTATAAATCGTGATTACATATAAACTCGACTGGAACCTATCGTTCAAATCCCGTTTTCTATACGAACTGCCGGATGGCGTCTATCGGGCGAAAGGAATTTCACGGCGGCGGACACCGGAGGTCGGTTCATGTTTCAATTCGCATACAGGCAGTTGGAGCTTCTACCGATTCAACCGCAAGGAGAAGTACAGGACGTGGCTGTCTTTACGGGCGAGCACTATTCCAAGAATGAGCTTGAGCGAAAGCTCGAACAATGCGAATCCAATTTGTGTTTGGAGAATTTATAATTTTCAATAGCTTTTCACTTTATTTAGATTATAATGGAAGTGAATGGGAAGGAGTCGACCAGGACTCCTTTTCTTCTATCCACTTATAGGTACATGTATATGGGGGAAAAGATGGGGCGTTCCAATTTTGCAAAAGCAGTGTTATTGGTTGCGGCCATATTCATTCTTGCAGCCTGTACTAACGACAATGGGGTTCAACCAGAGAGTGATTTGATTCTTATTCGAGAGACTGATCATGGGCTGTTTTATAGCCAAATATTGAACGAAAATGTAGAGGAAATGATTGAGAGCCTGGCAACCGAATTTGAGTCGAACTACCATCGCATTGTGGATCTATTCGAGTTTCATCCTTCTGCCAAGTCGACTTTTCATGTGTATACGAATCACGATGAATTGATAAGGATAATTGGACGAAATACGGAGGGAACGTAGGATGCCGATGACGACATTATCAAAGTGTATACGCCTGAAAATATAAATAGTCCCAATCTGTACGAAGAATATACATTCCAAGTCATACATGAATTTGTACATTTGGTGATACAACAAATTAATCCTGTGGTCGGTCATGTGAACTGGTTGGACGAGGGAACAGCGTATTACGTTTAAGAGTTATTTGCTGGAAGGGCAAGAACAGTAGGTAGTAAAGTGAAATGTGTGTTGGATAGAGGGTGGAGTTAAGAGATGCCGTTTATCTAGACCAAACGATCATTCTGGGGATAAAGAAAGGGGATTGGGAAAATGAGCACAGATTACAGAAGCAATGAGCCTATTGTAACGTTACCAGGATCGGGGCGCCATTACCAAATGGGTTCCATGTCCAGTGTTTTTTATGCAGACGGCATCGAGACCGATAATCGGTATTGTGTATCAGAATGGTGGCTCGATCCGCTAAGCGATGGGCCCGGACCCCATTCACATGATCAGAACGAAGAGATTTTTTATGTACTGGAAGGGACTATGACTTTTCAAGTTGGCGAACAATTTATCGACGCGCCCAAGGGAACATTCATCCGCATTCCTTCGGGGATGATTCATGATTTTAAGAATAAGACTAAAGACCGTGCGGGAGTCTTAAATATTTTTATACCAGGTGGATTTGAAGAAAACATGCCGAAGATCGTCAAATGGTTTGAAGAAAATCAATAAAGAAGTGTGTTTTGGAACCACTGTATTGTTCGTATAATAAACCGCTTGGTCATTCATTTGAAGCCGTTGCGTTTTACCTAGGGCGGTTTCAAGCGTAAGGTTCTATGCCAACAGGAGGAAAAAAGCTTATCATCGCAATCTTCGTCCTCTTATTGTTGACAGGGTGTCCCGGAGCGGCCGATTACGATTTGGACTTGCCTGGCAACTATTCCGTAATTAGAACGTCTGCTCACCATGTAACGATTGCTCTTAAGTTAGGGGAACGAGGACCGTGGAGCGAAAATCTTATACCTACAAAAGTAACAGAAGTTGCATGGGATGATCGCTATATACTTGCAAAACAAGGTAAACTGAAGCCGGACCTCAACAGCCCCAACGGATACCTGATTCCTGACCCGCTGAACTATCAATTTTGGATTTTGGACATCGATACAGGAGAGGTATCGGGGCCTTATGATGAACATGGGTTTGCAGAAAAAAGAAATGAACTAAATATTGCTGGTGAGATTGTACTAAGAGAGGTGCAGGAATGGAAAGCAAGATAGTTCTTACTTTCCTAAATAAGAAAGGATGACTGTAATGAAATATGTATGGGCGGGTATAATCATCATATGTGCTGTTGTGCCAACATACTACTACATCAAAAATAAGGGTTGGAACAGGAGGTTTCCCTAATGCACGAGGCTGGGAAATATCCGGACGTATGTGAGGCAATGAAGAAACCATTCATGGAAGTAGGCGTAAGGATTGTGAAGAGATACTGGATTCCGTTTTCATTGCTCTACTCTGCGTAGGATCTACGAACGCAACTCCTAAAATAAAGATCAAATACGACACCCGCTATATTCAGGATGTTCTTTTACCTGAATAACGACTTAATTTTAATCCCCAGAGGAGCATGTACTTAGATGCATTTGATTAATCAACTAACACCTGATTTAGTGATTGAGATACTGCTTAAAGCGTGGTCAGTTGATACAAGTTCGAAATGGACTAGGGAGAACCCAGCTAGTGGACAATGCGGAGTTACGGCATTAGTAGTAAACGACTTTTGTGGTGGAGAGATATTGAAAACTCCTATACGTGATGAATGGCATTATTACAACCGAATTCGAGGAGTTGCATTTGATTTCACAGAATCACAATTCTCCGACAAGCCCGTATACTTGGATATTCAATCCAACAGAGATGAAGCATTTACTGATACAAGTCAGAAGCAGTATGAAATGTTAAAGCTTAAGTTTAGTCAATTCCTTCAATCAACTCTGATTACCCAGCACAAACACGGATCTCAACTTGTAACCAGAAGGGATAATTCGAGCATGATGATACATCGTCCGACCATACAAGATTTGGATTTGATCAATGAAATCTTCCTAGAATGTAAGCAGGATCTTGATTATCAGGGGATTTTTCAGTGGGATCACGTATATCCCCATAAAGATGTAATCGTAAAAGATATCATAAATCAGAATATGCACGCTTTAACGAAAGATGGTGAAATAGTAGGGGTCATCACGTTGGATACTAACGAGGAAGAAGAGTACAGGGAGATTTATTGGGCTTATGATGACTGTATGGTTATTCATCGTTTGGTCATTAGACCTTCGCATCAAGGGAAAGGTTTCGCCTACAGACTAATGCAATACATGACATGTGTAACCAAGGTTCGTACAAATCGGTTCGATTGGACGTGTATAGCGGAAATCTCCGAGCAGTGGAGTTTTATAAGAAATTAGGCTACCAGATGCGGGGTGAAGTTCGTTTTCCAAGACGATGCTTACCGTTTTATGGTATGGAAAAGGAGCTTGGGTAGTCGTGGAAATAAAACAAGAAGGGACTGTTTTCTATCCACAGTGACCTTGATTTTATCATGAATGAGATGAAGCATTTTCAGAAGCCGTGGTTTATTTCGGGAGGCTGGGCCATTGACTTGGCAATCGGGTGTGTCACTAGAAGCCACAAAGATATAGACATCTGTGTGTTCCGGGAAGATACCAATGTCATTTTTGATTACTTCCATGAATGGGAAATCCATGTGGCAATTCCAGGCGAGCACCGTTTAGAGCCGTGTACTAGCAAAGAGGATGTCCATCCCCCGCGGTACTGTTTGCATCTTTTCAAAGAGAAGGATTTTATCGAAATTCTACTGACGGAAAGACAGGGAGAGAACGTGAAATTCAGAAAGAATCGGGAGATTTGGATGAATGTATCCGAGTTCTCCCATGTTGATAACCAAGGCAGACCTTACGTGGATCCTGCTTGGCAGTTACTGTTTAAGGGATTGACTTCGAGAGAACAGGATGAGCATGATTTCTATACGTTCCTGCCAAATATGAATGAGAAACAGAGAACATGGTTGAGGAAGGGACTAAGCATCATGAAACCTGATTCGAAGTGGATGCAAGATCTGAAAGAACAATAAAACAGTAGAGGTGGGAGAGCGGAATGATTACGATTTTATTCTGGCCTTTCATGATTGCATCAGTAGTTCTATCTATCTTGGGGATATGGATAAAAAGTCATCGACTTTTCTATGCTTCTGCTATATGTATCATTCCCATGTCTATATATTTAGCTGGTTGGCCGCTGTTTCGGATTTGGGGATTACTGTTCCCGTTGTTTTATGTAGGGGCAGCAATATCAATGAAAAAGGATAGACGCTCCCTTTCATTGTTGGCTTGTCTGCCTGTATATTTTGTCATTGGTTGGCTGGCATTTATTGTTTTGAATCAGTAGAGACCGCCGAAGCGCTTGCTATGCTTGCCTCGTTCAAGGTCAGCCGGGGGATTTTACTCTTTTCATGCTTTGTGTTATGATGATAAACAACTATGAAGGGACAAGGAGGAAGAGAGATCTGTTATGAATAAGCAACTTATGTATCAACGTCTTATGATATGGATCTGTCTGCTATTCTTGCTCTTTTCAGCTATTCCCGCCATGCAAGCCAGTGCGGGGGATGGATCTCTGATCCCGATTTCCTCGAATCATGAACAGCCCCCTCATCAATTGGAAGGCGAAACCCATTCAGAATTCACCTATCATGTAAAAGCAGGTTTAAATGCCCAATCTCTCCCGTTTCCACAGAAGTGGGCTATTGTCGTTGTCCTCACGCTGTTTGCCCTTCTCAAAGTGCTGACCTCCAATATTAACCACCATTCTGTGTATGTTCCCCAACTGATGAAGCATGCTTTACTCCGACCGCTTAAATTCACCTCTAATTACACGTCCTAATAGGCAGGTACCCGTTTCACAAGATGATTATGTTTTTGCGTGAGCATCGAACATGCTTTGTTCAGATGCGGGTTTTTTATTCTGCCTATAAGGAGTTTTTCAATTGAATATTCGAAGGACGGTAGTCTTTTTTGTGACGGTTATTCTTACGTTCGCCGTTATTCTCACGACCACTCCAGCCATTATGAATGGTTTGAAGCTGGGTTTGGACCTCAAGGGCGGTTTTGAAATTTTGTATGAGGCCAAGCCTGTTGAGGAAGGCACTGCGATCACTTGCGATGCGCTCCTGCAGACGGCGCGTATGCTGGAACAGCGTGCAGATGCGTATGGCGTCGCTGAACCAGAAGTCACCCCCGAGGGGGAAGACCGCATCCGTGCGCGGATTGCTGGTGTTTCCAATGAAGAGCAAGTGAGAGAAATGATGAGAAAGCCGGCAGAGTTGACCTTTCGCGGACCCGACGGAACGATAGAAATGAGAGGGATTGACTTCAAAGAAGGAGCTGCGGAGGTGGGGTTTGATGAGATCAACCGTCCCATCATCCACATTGAAGTGAAAGACCCGCATAAGCTGCGGCAGGTATCCGAAAAGTTGCTTGGCCAGCCGTTGAAGATTTATTTGGACGAAGAACAAATATCCGCGCCGATCATTCAACATGTGTTGCCCAATGGCAATGCGACCATATCCGGTTCTTTTACCCGGGAAGAGGCGCAAGAACTAGCGGATATCATCAACCTGGGCGCACTCCCTTTGCAATTGACAGAGAAATATACACAATCGGTTGGGGCAACGCTTGGTCAGCAGTCTCTGGAACAGACGGTCACAGCGGGTGTGATCGCATCCATTCTGATTCTGCTTTTTATGGTGGGTATGTACCGGGTTCCCGGTATAATTGCAAGCATCACGCTCATTACCTATACATGGGCCTTATTGCTGATATTCGACTGGATGAACGCAACGCTAACCTTGCCGGGAATTGCTGCCTTTGTTCTAGGAATTGGGATGGCTGTGGATGCCAATATTATAACCTACGAGAGAATCAAGGATGAGCTGAAGAGCGGAAAAAGCATACCTTCCGCGATGAAAGTGGGCTCCAGACAATCGTTGAGGACGATTCTGGACAGCAACATCACCACCATTCTTGCCGGTGTCGTCCTGTATTATCTGGGAACGGGCGCAATCCAGGGATTTGCCTTGACGTTAATTTTAAGCATTGTGCTCAGCATGGTCACCAATGTTTTCATGTCCAGATGGCTGCTGCAGCAGCTGATTCGCTCCGGCATGATCCGCAGAACGGAATGGCTGGGGGTCAAGGCGTCTGAAATTGGATCATTATCCGATTCAAATGGAGCTTCCCCTGCCAAATGGACGCGTGCTATCGATTTTGTTAAATGGAAAAAGCCATTTTTCCTTATATCCCTGATGATTACAGCCGTCGGCATCGTTTCCCTGATGGTGTTTCAGTTGAATCTTGGCGTTGATTTCAAAGCGGGGACCAGCTTAGATGTGACCGTAGGCAAGGAAATCAATCGGGAGCAAGCTCAGGAGCTATTCAAAATCGCAGGTCATACACCGGCTTCCTTGACAGTTGGCGGAAATCCGGCGGAACGGGTGTCCGCCCGCTTCGACCGTGTGCTGACTGGAGAAGAAATCGAACGAATCATGGACGTTTTCCGTGATTCGTTTGGCGAGCAATCGTCCGCCGAAGAAAATACGGTAGACCCAGGCATTGCGCGGGAACTGGCGCAAAAAGCCATCTATGCCGTTGCAGCCGCGAGTGTGGGAATTGCGCTCTATGTCAGCTTGCGATTTGAATGGCGCTTTGCACTGGCAGCGATAATTGCAATTATGCATGACGCATTTATGGTCATCGGCGCTTTCTCGCTTTTCAGACTTGAGGTCAATTTGCCTTTTGTGGCGGCTGTGCTGACCATTATCGGCTATTCGATCAATGACACCATCGTCATTTTTGATCGCATCAGAGAAAACATGGCGAAGGGGACGCAGAAATCAGCAAAAGCTTTGGAGGATTTGGTGAATAGCAGTATCCAGCAAACGTTAACCCGTTCCATCAATACCGGGATAACTGTTCTTTTCGCCTCGTTAATCTTGTTTTTATTCGGCAGTGAGTCAATCAAGCTGTTTTCATTGGCTATGACGTTAGGTCTGGTGTTTGGCGTCTATTCATCGATATGTATTGCCAGCCAGATTTGGCTGGTATTGAAGAAAAGATCCATGCATTCACAATCTGTCACCGTATCTGAGCCATAATCGCTCGGAGGCTGTGAGATGTTCTTATTCTTCCATTGTGTATTGACCGGACGCGTCTTTTAGGTGTTAGGAAGAATAATCATTCGCAAGTGCTGCGGATAAGCGATCAGGCAGTTGCTGTCGCACATGAGGATTCACTTCTGGAGATTCATAGCATTCCATTCAAAAAACCCTTAGTATTAAGGGTTTTTTTCTTTTATCCAGCGTCTCTGTTCGTTGTTCATATTAGATGATTTATGACCATGCGACCATTGTGTGATTCAATATATCATTTCAATGTTATATTTGGCCCTTAAGAACAAACGACTTAGGTTTTCTTAGCGTTTATAACTAATGACTTAGGACAAACAAGTTGTTAATATGTAATCAAACATAACACAATAAGCCGTTTCGTCTTCAGTTTATCATCAAAAAGCATATTTTTCAGGGAGGTGTGTGTCATCAAAATTTACGTTCTAAAATATGCTTTTCAAATTATTCCTGTCCTTTTCATTATTTCCTCGGTCATTTTCATCCTCATTTTTGTAACCGGCGATCCGGTCGCATTAATGCTGGCGGAAACCGCCACCCCTGAGCAGATTGAAGGGTTGCGGGAAGCGCTGGGCTTGAACCGTCCGCTCTATGAGCAATACGGCATGTATATGTGGAATTTGGTGCAAGGGAATTTTGGCACATCCTATGTGTTCCAGCAAGATGCGCTCTCGCTCGTCTTGGAGAGGCTGCCTCTAACGTTGCAGCTTGGCGCGGCATCGATGGTTTTCGCTTTAGTCATGGCGATCCCGCTGGGGATTTTCTCCGCAATGAGAAAGAACACCTTTGTTGATTTGATCATAACCGGCACTTCTGTATTGGGCAAGGCGGTTCCTAATTTCTGGTTAGCCATCATGCTGATTCTGGTATTCTCGATTACGCTGTCCCTTTTTCCTGTATCCGGACACGGGACCTGGATGCATCTCATCCTGCCCGCCGTCACGCTGGGAAGCAATACGGCAGCCGAGATCACGCGTCTGATTCGTTCCAGCATGTTGGATGTTCTGAGTCAAGACTATATCCGGACAGCCAAGAGCAAAGGGGTATCCAGCTTCACTATTATTTTTAGACACGCATTTCGAAATTGCCTGATTCCTGTCGTTACAATTCTGGCCATGCAAATGCAGTGGGTCGTAGGCGGAGCCATTATTACCGAGGCGATCTTTGCCTGGCCGGGAATGGGGCAGTTGTTAGTCAGCTCGATTAACGTTCGGGATATGTCGGTCGTGCAGGCGGTTGTCATCGTAAGCGCATTGGCCATCATCCTCATGAACTTTTTGGCGGATATCACTTATCGCCTCATCGATCCAAGGATTAAATACGAATAGGGAGGGAGTGGGAGATGGCAGCAGAGATCCGAATGGAGAGGCCGGGCGCCTCAAGCAGTCAATATGAGGTTGGAAGGAAGATCAGTCCGTTCGCCAGATGGACGAAGCTCTTGCTGAATAGCAAGACGGGGACGGTTGGCTTCATCATTGTGGTTGCTGTGATACTAATGGCGGCATTTGCTCCTTATCTGGCGCCGCATGATCCGACTGTGATGGATATTCGCAATACGTTGACACCGCCGGCGTGGGCGGAGGGAGGTTCCATGCAGCACATCTTGGGCACGGACAATCTCGGTCGGGATGTATTAAGCCGTCTGATTTATGGAGCACAAGTTTCCTTGCTGGTCAGCGGTGTGTCGGTTGTTATAGCTGCGTTCATTGGCATTTTGCTGGGAATTGTCTGCGGATTTTATGGCGGCAAATGGTTTGATACGGCGATTATGCGATTGGTGGATGCCAAGATGGCTATTCCGGGCATTCTGTTGATGCTCGTCATTATCGGCGTGTTCGGCTCAAGCGTCTCCACGCTGATCATCGTGATCGGGCTAACGGAATGGACGATGTTCACCCGGCTGATACGCGGTGAAGTATTAAGCATCAAACAGCGGGATTATGTGCGGGCGGCGCGGTCGATCGGCAGCCGGGATCGAACGATCATGTTCACCCATATTCTGCCGAATATCGCTTCGCTATGTATTGTCGTCTCTACACTGGCGGTAGGCAGCAACATTATTTTGGAAGCTTCGCTCAGTTACCTCGGACTCGGGATTCAACCCCCTGCCGTGTCCTGGGGGTACATGCTGAACGAAGGAAGGGATCACATAGCAACAAGCTGGTGGATTGCAGCTTTTCCTGGTTTGGCCATTACGATTACCGTACTGGGGATTATCTTTCTGGGTGATTGGCTGCGGGATGTGTTCGATCCGCGCTCGCAAGGGCGGCGATCCTGACGTTTATAGAAGTACTCATATTTTCAGGAGGGATGAGGCATGGCGAAACAAGAGGCTTTGCTGGAAGTGCGTGACCTGAGAACCTATTTCCATACGGAAAGCGGAACGACACGCTCGGTGGATGGGGTCTCTCTGAAGATCAAACCGGGCGAGGTGCTTGGTATCGTGGGCGAATCCGGCTGCGGAAAAAGCGTGACCTCCTTTTCGATTATGGGACTTGTGGAGGCGCCGGGCAAAATTGAAGGAGGTGAAATCCTGTTTGAGGACAAGGACTTAACGAAGCTGTCCAAAAAACAATTGAAACACATTCAAGGAAACGCCATTTCCATGATCTTTCAAGAGCCCTTGACTTCATTAAATCCGTTGCTGTCCGTAGGCTTCCAGATTGCCGAGAATATCACCCTGCATCAAACGGTCGACAAGAAGACGGCGAAGGCGAAGAGCATCGAGATGTTGAGAAAAGTGGGAATCCCGCGTCCGGAAGAAGTGTACCGTGCATATCCGCATGAATTAAGCGGCGGTATGCGGCAGCGGGTGATGATTGCGATAGCGCTGTCATGCAATCCGAAGCTGCTGATTGCAGATGAGCCCACTACAGCTTTGGATGTAACCATACAAGCGCAAATCTTGAAGCTGATGATGGATTTAAGATCAGAGCTAAACACTTCCATTATGATCATTACGCATGACCTTGGCGTTGTGGCGGAGATCGCGGACCGTGTTGTCGTTATGTACGCCGGTCAGGTTGTCGAGGAGGGGGACGTGTTCCAGTTGTTTCAATCCCCGGCGCATCCGTACACGCTGGGTCTCATGAACAGTACGCCGAAAATAGATGAATGGAACGAAGTGCTGGAATCCATCCCGGGAACGGTTCCTGTTGCTTCGAATATGCCGATAGGCTGCCGGTTCCATCCCCGCTGTCCGTATGCGATGGAGAAATGCGTGAAGCAGGAACCGCCGTTGGCGCAGATCAACGCGGGGGCGAATGTGCGATGCTGGCTGCATGAGCATGGGGAGGTGAGCTTGGTTGAAGGATTTGAGCAGAGACGAGAAGCCGCTGTTGGAGGTTAAAGGTGTCAAAAAGTACTTCGATGTGACAAAGGGGTGGTTTGCCCGGGAGAAGGTCTACCTGCGGGCTGTAGATGGTGTGGATTTCAAGGTGTATCGAGGAGAAACGTTTGGCATTGTAGGTGAATCCGGATCCGGGAAGTCCACTACTGGCAACGTCGTCATGCGCTTGCTCGAGGCGACGGAAGGGGAAATTTGGTTTGACGGTGTGGATTTGCGCACATTGACGCCGGAGCAAATGCGGGAGAAGCGCAAAGACATTCAGATGGTATTCCAGGACCCGTTCTCCTCGCTGAATCCGCGAATGCGCGTCAAGGATATTATAGCCGAGCCGCTTCGCGCACATCGGGTCGCGGAGGGGGAGAGGCTGGATCGTCGAGTAGCCGAGTTGATGGACATTGTCGGGCTGAGCCCGTCGTTTGTGAACCGGTATCCGCACGAGTTCAGCGGAGGCCAGCGGCAGCGCATCGGAATTGCCCGGGCGCTGGCGCTGCAGCCGAAATTGATCGTATGCGACGAAGCGGTTTCTGCGCTGGACGTATCGATTCAATCGCAAATTTTGAATTTGCTTTCCGAGCTTCAGAAGGAATTCCATCTGACCTATATGTTTATCGGACACGGACTCCCTGCGTTGAAGCATATCAGCGACCGCATTGCAGTGATGTATCTGGGGAAAATCGTGGAGATCGCAACCAAGCGGCAGTTATTTACCGAGCCCCGTCACCCATATACGGCGGCATTGCTTTCCTCGATTCCCATTTCCACGCCCTCGATGCGCGGGAAGCGGCAGCGGATCATCCTGGAAGGGGAATTGCCGAGTCCGACAAATCCTCCGCCCGGATGCAAATTCCATACACGCTGCAGCTTCGCGAGCGATCTCTGCAAATCGAAGGAGCCGTCCTTGGAGGAGGAGCCTTCTACCGGGCATCAAGTAGCCTGCCACCACCCTGTGACAGGGAAGGCAGCTCCCGAATTACCATACATCGGCACGATGTTAAGGAAAATTCCTTAATTTCGCATACAAAATCCTAAGGGAGAAATGGAGAGAAGCTGTATGTTAAAGAGAAATGCAAGGCGTGTTCCCCTATTCTTGTTGATTGTGATGATGGTCTTGCTCGCCGCTTGCAGCGAGAATTCTGCTGTTCCCTCGCAGAGTGATCGATCTGCGGACGAGGGCGAAGGTGCGCAATCAAGCGGCACAGACAGTGAGCTGCATATTGCGCTCACGTTCGATATGGATACGCCGGATACCCATAATTCCACATCGGTATCGACTGAAAGCATCATGGTCAACGTACTGGACTACTTGCTCAGACGGGACAATGCCGGAAGCTTGCAGCCCCATTTGGTCGAAACCTATGAGAATGTGGATGACACTACTTGGTCGTTCCGGTTGAAGGAGGGCATAACCTTCCACAATGGCGATCCGATGACGGCAGAGGATATCAAGTTCTCGTTGGAACGTGTCGCTACAGACGATATGCTGCAGCAGCACGTGCATTACAAGTCGATCAAAGAAGTCCGCGTCATAGACGACTATAACTTTGACATTATTACACACGAACCGGATCCTGCGCTCCCGTATCGCATTGCTCGAGAAGGCTCGGGCATCTTCCCGAAATCCTATATAGAAGAAGCAGGGTGGGATGAATTCTTGAAGAAGCCGATCGGAAGCGGGCCGTACAGATTCGTGGAATGGCGGAAAGATGACCGCGTCATTCTTGAGAAGTATGATCGTTATTTCAATGGCGATGTTTCAGAATGGGATACAGTCGTCTTCCGCACGATTCCGGAGGCCTCTACTCGAATTGGGGAGCTGTTGACCGGAGGCATTGATGTCGCTTCGTCCGTTCCGGTTACCGATTGGGATCGCATACAGAACCATGATGGAACATCGGCAATCGAGGCAGAAACGACCGTTATGTCGATGATCATGGTGAACCAGAATGAAGCATTTGCGACATCGGATCCGAAAGTGCGCGAAGCGATCGATTATGCGATTGACAATCAGGCATTGGCTGACAAATTTACGAACGGTCTTGCCGTCCCTTCCCGTACTCGCGTTATTCCAGGAGTGTTAGGGTTCGAGGAAAGCTTGCACAACACCTATCGATACGACCCGGAACGTGCGCGCGAATTGCTGCAAGAGGCTGGATATAACGATGACTTGGAGATTTCATTCGGTACGATGCAGGGCACGAGTATTTACTCGAACAGCGAAATGGCGCAGTTGATCGCGGGCATGCTGGAAGCAGTCGGCATTAAGGTGAATCTGGAAGTGCACGAGAGATCGCAATATGTGGATGTTCGCAATACCGGGAAGAATAAGGAGCTTCTGCTTGTTGGCTGGAACAACCTGTTGTTCGACGCTTCATTGGCCGTGGATCACTTCCGTTCCGATTATAATCCGGCGGGCTTCGGATACAGCAATCCAAGAGTGGATGAGCTGATTGAGAAGGCGCGAGTCAACATGAATGCTGAGGAGCGGGCCGAGCAATATCAGGAAATTCAACGTATCGTAGCAGAAGAATTGCCTTATATCTACGTTTATCAATTCAAGGATATTATGGGGATTAATGATGCGCTGGACTACGAACCGCGCGTGGATCAGATGTTCTATGTGGAGGAAATCAAGCGGAAATAGCCCGGGCTTCATAGGGGATTACACACTAAGATGAAAGGGTGAGCGAATATGGCGGAAATGAAGAGGCAAATGAGTTTGAACTGCTTTTTGTTCGGCATGGGGCACCATGAAGCGGCATGGCGGTTTCGGGATGCCGATCCGCAGCAAATGATGGATATCAAGTATTTTCAAAGGTTGGCCCAAATCGCAGAGGAGGCCAAATTCGACTCTGTCTTCCTTGCAGACGGTTTGTCCGGAGGGAAATCCTTCTCGAACTTCTTCGAGCCGCTTACCTTTCTTTCCTCGATTGCGTCAGTCACGAAGCATATCGGCTTGATCGGCACGGTCTCGACCACATACACAGAACCTTATAACCTGGCTCGCTATTTCGCATCATTGGACTATATCAGCAAAGGCAGAGCCGGCTGGAATATCGTAACAACCGGCAGTGAAGATGCCGCATATAATTTCAACAAGAATTCACACTTGGAACATGTCAAGCGCTATGAACGCGCCAATGAGTTCTTGGAAGTGACGACGGCGCTGTGGGACAGCTGGGAGGACGAGGCGCTGACCTTCGACAAATCGTCTGGCGACTTTGCGGACAGCAGCAAAATTCGGGAGATTCATCACGTAGGTCCAGCTTTCCAAGTGAAAGGCCCGCTGAATATCCCGAGGTCGCCTCAAGGGTACCCTGTTCTGGTGCAAGCTGGCTCTTCGCCGAGCGGGAGAGAATTTGGCGCCCGGTTTGCGGAAGTGATCTATACGATGCAATCGAACATCGAGGAAGCCAGACAGTTCTATAAGGATGTCAAAGCAAGACTGTTGAAATACGGGCGGTCTGGCGACCAGATGAAAATATTGCCGGGTGTTGCCGTGATCCTGGGTGAAACCGAATCGGAAGCCAGAGAGAAGGAGCAGGAGCTCAATGCGCTGATTAATCCGGAAATCGGATTGCGCAGACTATCCGCTTTGACGGGTGTAGATATGTTCTCGTATCCGTTGGACGGACCGATGCCGGAATTGCCGGATGCGGAGCAAATTAATGGGCAGCGGACCAAGTATAAGATATTCGTGGACTTGGCCAAGCGCGAAAACCTGACGATCCGGCAGTTGCTTCACCGCACTGCTGCCGGGCGCGGTGACTTTACTATCGTGGGAACTGCCGCACAGGTTGCGGATCAGTTGGAAGAGTGGTTTCTCACCAGAGCTTGTGACGGATTCAATATTATGCCGCCGTACTTCCCGGGTGGTCTGGAAGAATTCTCGCAAAAAGTAATCCCGGAACTGCAGCGGAGAGGATTGTTCCGCACCGAGTATACTGGAAGCACGCTTCGCGAGAACCTGGGATTGTCAAGACCGGTTAATCAGTTCGCGGCGGCCGTTGCTGAACGTTAATGAACTGCCTGGAACGACTAAGAGGGGGAGGCACGCCTCGAGGTGAATAGAATTGAAGCGAAAAGCCGGCAGATGCCGGCTTTTCATGATGGTTGCTGCAGCAGAGGCTCGATCAGGAAGGCAATGCGGAACCGGAGGCTTTCATCAGCGGCTGTCAACTCTCTCTCCAGAATTTGAGCGCACTTGTCCAAACGGTAGATCACGGTATTGCGGTGTACAAACAACCGCGAAGCCGTTTCCGCAATGCGGCAATTTTGATCGTAATACACTTTCAGCGTTAGCAGCAGGTCTGTCCGTTCCTTTTCCTCCAAATGCGCAAAGGGCTGTACCGTATGCTTGTAGAAGGCTTTCAAATAATTGATATCCATGAATCGAAACAGGTCAACGAGCTCCCGGTTGTTATTCAGTTGGACGAAGCGTTCTTTTCCGCACCGATAACCGAATTCCAATGCCTCCAGGGCTTCCTTGTAAGACAGGGGCAGATCCAGCAAATGATCGACGGGCTTTCCGACCCCGAAGGAAATTGGGAGCTGCTGCTGGTGAAAAGCGCGCTCCGATACGTCTGAGAGCAATTCCTCCAACCATGGACCTTTGTTCGAAGTCGGAAGCAGCAATACGACCGCGTCGTTTTTTACAAAACGGATGCAATCCTGCCCCTTATCCAGCAATGCAGGCTTCACGTATTCGTAGAGTTGATCGATTATCCTCTCCTTCGTTTCTTGTTCGCTGATTGTGAGCGCATATGGATTGGACGTGCCGAAAGAGTCAATCTTGGCGACGATGGTCTGGTATTTGCTGTCATTGACGAGGCCGTAACGACTCCCCCGGTGCATAATGTTTTGTTCAGAAGCAATATAACCTTCGACGACATCTGCAAAAAACTCATTTTTGTAGCGCCTCGACCTTTCTTTTACCGCCTGTCTCTTCAAAATCTCAAATTGAATCACGTTTATGGCTTGCTCGATAGCCAAGTGCGAGAGATTTCTTCCGTCATCGGTTTCGCCAAAAACGACGAGAAATCCGCTCGGTTGATACGAATGAATGGCATACACTGTCAGTGTCCTTCGCCAATCTGCGCGGTCGTGCAACAGGCACAGCCGGGTAGCAGGGGAAGTGAGGGGGAGTTCCCTGAGTATTTGCTGCACGTTTGCCAGCACGGGGGCGAACGAAGCGTAATCGATATTATTGGAGAGTGCTAGTGAATCAAAATGGTGATCAAACAGCGCAATGGAATGTTCCAAAACAGCGGCAAGAGCATTAATGATTTCGGGCAGTCCCTGTCCCTGGATGACCATGCTCGAAAAATGCTGATGACAATCGAGCGCATATTTCATTTCGTCTGTTTTTTGCTCCAGTATAAACCCGATCGCTTTGTTGGATATTTCACCTAGTGTAAGGCCTGGAGGGGGTTCGATGATCGGGAAGTTCAGCCGTTCTGCCACAGTAAGCAATTGCTGAGGGTGCTCGGGAAGGAATCTTCTTGAGCTGATCATGAGTCCCGCGCAGCCTCTCTCTTGCATATCGTTGACAAGCATGATCAACTGCTCGGGGTCGTCTTTCATCACATACGCGTTCGTAAGCAGCAGCTCGTCCTTTTTGAGATAGCGGATCATATCCGGCGTGTCCATGATATTCACGGATTGGATGGAGCGGTGCAGTCCGGATTTCCCTGCCAATACGGTGGAAGGCGGAAATGAGAGTTTGTGAAGCAAATCTGCCAGCTGCATGATATCATCTCCGAATGTCATTATATCTAACGCAAATAGTGTATCATGATCGAATTATAGCTGCAATAACTAATAAAACCGTTGCGTTCTGTACGGTTTGACTAATGAATTGTTAGGTATTATGCCTTATGATGTAACTATCGATAAGGGTTTTCTAGAATGAGATCAAGACAACATAAGGAGCTGATACTATGTCTTCCGTGGTAATCCTTTCCGGCAGTCCGACAGCTAATTCAAGATTGAACGCTTTTATTCAAGCAAGTTGCGAGAAGCTTGCATACTCAGGAATTGAGGTAAAGACTGTGCACATTGCCGAGCTGCCCGCAAAGGACTTGGTTCGCGCGGATTTTCAGAGCGAGGCGATTCAGGAGAAGGTGAACTGGGTGAAGGAAGCGCAAGCGGTACTGATAGCCAGTCAAGTTTACCAGGCGTCATATACAGGTGTGTTGAAGCTGTTTCTCGATATGCTTCCGCAAAAAGGCCTGCACAATAAAATCGTACTGCCCCTCTTTGTCGGAGGGTCGATGGCGCATTTGCTGGCAATGGATTATGCGTTGAAACCAGTCATTTCCGCACTCTCCGGCAGGCATATCCTTGCCGGAGTATATGGCGTGGACAAAATGATCGCGCGCGTGGATGACGGTTTTGAGATGGACGATGAATTGCATCAAAGATTGCAGCAAGCGCTGGATGAACTTCTATTCGAAATGCGCTGGAGAGAGGCCGCAGCAGAGAAACAAGCCTAGAGCGGATGAAGAACAGATGAGAAAAGAACAAGCTGTCCTATACGTATTATGCTCTGCAGGAATGATCGCGACCTTGTCCCAGCTTGTTTTTTTGCCGAGTGTTGCAGCGATCAGGGAGGAGCTGTCTGCTACGACCTTCGAAGTATCCATGGCGATTGCCCTGTATTCCTTCGCGTTGGCGGTAGCACAGCTTTTCTACGGTCCGATGGTGGATAGATGGAAGCCGAAAACTATTCTTTTGGTCGGCCTTTCCGTCTTTACCCTCTCCAGTCTCGGGATATTCTTCTCGATGAGCATCGAGGCGATTATCGCATTTCGCATCGTGCAAGCTCTCGGCGCAGCCTCGGTCGGAGTGTGCGGGAATGCAATTATTACCGAAATGTTCAGCGGCGTGGAGAGAGACAAGTCGATCTCAGTTTTTCAGATGTTTCATAGTATTGGCGCAGCAGTGGGGCCCGCTGTAGGCGCAACGGTTGAGCTTGTCGGCAGCTGGCGCTATTCGTTTCTCATCTTGACCGGGTGCATCTTCCTTGTGATCCTTGTACTCGCCAGCGCTTTGCCGGAAGGACGGATGGTCAGCACCTTTTCATTCAAGGGGGCTATTCGCCTTTTGCATAGGCCGAATCTGGTTTACCTTTGTTTATCCGCTGCCGGCACTTCGTTCGTCATCCAGAGCTTCCATACGAGCTTGGGTTTTTTGTTCGCTGATCATTTGCATATTGAAGCGAGCTGGACGGGCTATGTATTTATGACTATTCCGCTTGGCGTTGCAACGGGTTCGACTATTAGCCGCAAGCTGTTGCAGGTATGGAGCAGGGAGAAAATTGTTAAGCTTGGCTTGATTGCCCTTACTGTGTTTTCCGGCACGTTCGTGGGACTTGTTTACAGCTTTTCGGGCGTGCATGTCGTTGCTGCGCTCGTCCCCAACCTTTATCTTGTCGGCATTTCGCTCGGCATTATATTCTCGGTTGTCACTGCCATATTGGTCAATTGGTTCGTTGATTTAAGAGGGACTGCGCTTTCGATGTTATTTTTCTCTCGTCATTTATTTGGGACGATTGGGCCGCTGTCTACCGGTTTTGTTATTGGACTCGGGAACGTTCCGCTCGCATATCTCCTCATTTTTCTCGTGGCCGTTTCCGCGTGGCCCTTATTCAATGCAGGGGTTCGCGCTGAGAGGCGGGGGAAGGCATAAAGGGGGAGGCGCGATCCAGCATTGCCTTTGTCATGTCGCCTGATGGCCTCCACTTTGCCGTGCGGTGTCCAAGAATGCCTGAACTCCTTTGGACAACCAACGGTCCTTGCGGTAACAGGCATAGATGGCCCGGTCCTGTGTGGGAGGCGGCAGAGGAGAACAGGCAAGTATGCCTCTGTCGACCTCTTCCTTGACCGCCTGCTGCGAGATGAAGGAAATGCTGTCTCCCAGCAGCAAGGCTCGTTTGATCGCCTCCAATGAATCCAATTCCATGCTGGGGCGAAGATTAAGCTGATGCGCAGCTGCCCACTGCATGGTCATCTGACGGGTAGTGGAGTGAGCTTCGTGGTAAATAAAGGGCTGGTAGGCGATCGCTGATACATCGATATGCTTCAGCTGGGCGAAAGGGTGTGCGGCGGAATACACAAGGACGAGATCGTCGGCGCCCAAATATATCGTATGCAGCTCACTGTCCTCAAAGGGCAGCGAAGACAAAAATCCAATGTCAATCTGATGATCGTGCAATTGCTGACGGATCACCGGTGCCGGCTTGATGTGCATTTTTACCGTAACCCCCGGGTAAACGTGGCTAAAGCTGCTAATCATCCCGGGAAGCAGATAGGTACCGGGAACATAACTCGCTCCGATTGTCAATGTCCCTCTATCCATCTCCCTATACTCCTGCAAGACACGATCGGCTTCCCTGTTAAGCGCCTGAATGCCTGTTGCATAATGCAGCAGTGCCTTGCCTGCCTCAGTGAGCACCATCATGCCCCCTCTGGATTCGAATAAACGAACGCCGTAATGCTCCTCCAGACTTTTCATATGAAAAGACACGGTCGGTTGCTTCATTCCCAACGCCTCCGCTGCCGCAGATACCTTCCTGTGCTTGGCTAGCATGATAACAATCTCCAGCTTGTTCAGGTTCATGTGACGCCCTCCCCGTAGTTTCTACCCTTATTCTCTCACTAGTATAGAAAAGTTCTATGGAAATGAATATAGATTAACAAAATATTTAACAAAGGGATGACGCAAGCTTAACACCGCGATAAAGCTAGTCCCGTACACTAGGATCATCTTCGAAGAAGAAAGGATTTTGGCATGGAGTTGATCTTGAACCAGTTATCCAAGTCGTACGAAGGGACAACGGCGGTCCATCCAACAGACCTGCAAGTCCGTTCCGGCCAATTCACGACCTTGCTCGGTCCGTCAGGCTGTGGCAAGACGACCCTGCTGCGCATGATCGCAGGCCTCACACCCCCCGATTCGGGACAGCTGTATTTGGATGAAGCGTGTATGTTTGACGCGGAATCAGGAGTGAATAAGCCGGTTCACAAGCGCAAGCTCGGCATGGTGTTCCAGGATTTTGCCCTGTGGCCGCACTTGACCGTCTTTGAGAATGTTGCATTCGGCCTGAGAGCTGCCAAGGCGACGAATCGCTTGCGGGAAAAGGTCATGAGCGCGATTGCCGCTGTTCGTCTGCAGGGGCTTGAGCAGCGTTACCCGGGCCAATTGTCTGGCGGACAGCAGCAGCGGGTAGCCTTCGCGAGGGCGATTGCCGTAGAGCCCAGGCTGATTTTATTCGATGAACCGCTAAGTGCGCTTGACGCGCTGCTGCGGGAAGAAATGCGGGCGGAGCTGCAGCAGCTGGTGAAAGAACGCGGCCTGACCGCCATCTATGTGACCCATGATCAGCTTGAGGCTATGTCCATGTCCGATCACATTATTGTCATGCAAGCTGGCAAGGTGCTGCAGGACGGCACGCCGGAAGAGATCTACCACCGACCAGCGCATCCTTTCGCCGCCCGATTCATCGGCAAGTCCAACTGGATTGAACCGGATGAGGTGATGATTCGGCCCGAGCATCTGCGGTGGGAGCCGACTTCATCGGGGGATGTAAGCTGGAATGTCATGGTTCGAAATGTCAGCTATCAGGGAGAGCGTTACGAAATTACAGTGGAGCTGGAGGATGGCAGCCAATGGACGGCTTACCACCAAGATCGGCTTCGAGAAGGCGAGCGGCTGCGGTTGTTCGCATCATCCCGACATGTGCATGTTGTCGGAACCAATCCCTATTCCCATCCCAAGGAGGAAGTGATGTCATGGAAATTTTGAACAGGAAGCAAGGAGCAAGCAAGCTGCTAGTGGCGGCCATTGTGTTGATTCTGGCACTGACCGCTTGCGGCGGGAACCAGAGCGGAGGCGGCATCGCCACAGGAACAGACAATGCCGGCAATCAGCCGCAGACAGCAGCGCAAGATCAAGAAGGGGCGCAAGAAATGGCGGCAAGCGGCAGCAAGCTCGTCGTTTATACGGCAGGTCCTGGAGGCGTGGCGGAAGCGATCAAGGAAGGATTCGAAGCGAAAACCGGCATCACCATTGAGCAGTTCGACGGCACGACGGGCAAGATCCTGGCGAGACTGGAAGCAGAGAAGAATAATCCGGTGGCGGATGTGGTCATACTCGCATCCTGGCCGTCGGGCATTGCAATGAAGGAGCAGGGCCTGACGCAAAGCTATGCAGGAGCGGCGAACAGCGACAATCTGTATCCGACCTGGATCGATGCGGACAAGCACCTGTTCGGTTACAGCGCTTCGGCACTAGGCATGACATATAATACCAAGCTGGTCGACAATCCGCCTTCTGATTGGGCTGACTTCGCAGGTGCCGACTGGCAGGGGGCTGTCAACATTCCAGATCCTTCGCTGTCCGGTTCGGCGTTGGACTTCATCTCCGGGTATTTGAATGAAAGAGGGGACGAAGGCTGGGAACTGTTCCAAGCGCTGAAGAATAATGGCGTGGCGCTGGCAGGAGCCAATAAGGAGGCGCTTGATCCGGTGATTACAGGTGCGAAGAGCGCGGTCATGGCTGGCGTGGACTATATGGCATACAGCGAGATTGCCAAGGGGGAGCCGATTGAGATTGCCTATCCAATAAGCGGCACTGTCATCAACCCGCGTCCCTCAATGATCTTGAAGGATGCGCAAAACGTGGAGAACGCACAGAAGTTCATCGATTACCTGTTGTCCGATGAGGCACAGGAAATGGTGGCAAACGCCTACTTGCTGCCCGGGCGCTCGGACGTGCCTGCCCATCAGGATCGCACCCAGGTGGATGAAATCAAGCTGCTGGATTATGACTGGAACTGGATGACAGAGCAAGGACCAGCGATTACAACGGAATTCCTGGATCTGTTCAAATAATGCTCTCGAAATTTATACCCGCTGCGTGGGGCAGGATTCTGGCGCTGGCGTTGCTGTCGGTCCTGATCGTCCTGCCCTTGCTTTTCATCCTGATGGAGAGCGTGCGTCCGCACGGCCAGTGGGATTGGCTGGCCCCGCTGGAAGTCATCCGCCATGCGGGTTTGCGGGAGGTGCTCCTGAATTCGGTCTGGCTGGGGTTGCTGGTTGTGCTTGGCGCTACACTGCTTGCGCTGCCGGCCGCATTGCTGACGGCCAAGACAAGCATCGGCAAGCATCGATGGCTGGATATTGTGTTTATTATTCCGTTCATGACGCCGCCGTATATCGGTTCGATGGGCTGGATTCTATTCATGGAGCGCAGAGGGTTTCTGGAGCAGCTGTGGCCGGGAGCGGCAAGCATCACTCCGCATTTCTTCAGCCTGTTCGGCATGACGGCGATCATGAGCCTGCATTTGTATCCATTTCTCTACTTAATATTGCGCAATGCGCTGCGCCGCATCGGGGCCGGCTACGAAGAAGCAGCCGCCATCTACGGGGCAGGGTTCCTGTATCGATTTCGCCGCATTGTAGCGCCGCTGCTGCTCGGCAGCTACGCAATGGGCGCGCTGCTAGTGTTCGTCAAGACAATAGCCGAATTTGGCACCCCGGCCACGTTTGGGCGCAAGATTGGCTATTATGTACTGACCAGCGAGATTCACCGTTACACCTCCAGCTGGCCGCTGGACTTCGGCCGGGCTACTGCGCTGGCATCGGTCCTGCTTGGCACCTGCCTGCTGTTCTGGTATATGCAGCATGTGATTACACGACGCTTCGATTATGCGACTTTGGGCGGAAAAGGGAGCAGACAGTCCTACGTCAAGCTGCGGGGGTGGAAAGCGTTGCTCGCGTGGAGCTATATCGGCTTGCTGCTCGCCACGTCAATCGGAGTCCCGTATTTCTCCATTATTGTTGCCTCACTTCAGAAGCTGAGAGGGGACGGTCTAAGTGCGGGCAATTTTACGCTTGACCATTATAAGAGGCTGCTATCGTGGAATTCGCCTGGATTAGAGGCGCTGTTGAACAGCATCGGGCTGGCTTGCCTGGCAGCAACAGTGGCAGTGATTCTCGGCACATTCCTTTCGCTCCAGATCAAGAAAGCCAGCCGTTTCACTGAACGGGCAACGGATGTGTTCAGCTTGCTGCCGAATACGGTTCCAGGCATTGTAACGGTAGTCGGATTGATCTTGTTCTGGAACGCGCCGTGGATGCCCATTCCGCTTTACAATACGTACGGAATGGTGGTGCTGACCTACGTGGTGCTGTTCTTGCCGTACACGGTGCAATATGTCAAATCGGGCTTCAGGCAGATTGACGGCTCCCTGACCATGGCAGGGCGCGTATTTAATGGTACGCCCTGGTACATCTTTCGACGAATCATCCTGCCGCTGCTCATACCCGGCATGCTGGCAGGATGGATGATGACCTTCACGATATCGATCCGCGAGCTGGTGGCGTCCTTGCTAATTTTGCCGCCTTCGATGCGGGTATCCGCAACATACATCTTTGCTCAGTTTGAGCAAGGGGAGGTAGCGATGGGCATGGCGATGGCGGTCATTTCCGTCGGCATCACGACAGTAGTGCTCGCCATCATGAATCATCTGGGAGCAGGCAGAAAGGAGTAGCGATGCTGCGAATTGAAGTGTGGGGCGGAGCGGGGGAGCATGGCCGATCCTGCTATTATATTGAATCGGGGGATCAAGCTATTCTGCTTGACTGCGGAGGCAAGAAGCAGGCAAGGGAGATGTACCCGAAGCTGAATCCTGAGAAGGTGCGTAAACTGAACGCCGTGTTTCTGTCTCACGCCCATGAGGATCATTGTGCCGGACTGCCCTTGCTATATAAACATGGGTATGCAGGAGAAGTATGGATGACCAGACCGACCAGCCGCCAGCTTGCGGACTTTCTATCCAGTTGGGGACAATATGCTGCACAGCAAACGGAGGGCGAACTGGCAGACAGAGACACCTATGACCGGCAGGCGAAGAAGATCAACAAGCGGTTGCTGGAGAAGGCAGGAGGACCGGGGGATTGGATTCAAATCCAACCCGAACTGAAGGTTGTATATGGGGCAAGCGGGCACTTGGCAGGCGCTGTCTGGCTGCTCATTCAACTGGGGGAGCATCTTCTCTTTTACTCAGGAGATTATGGCGGAGAATCGCGACTGCTGTCAGCTACCCTGCCTGTATTGCACGGATTGCCGCCTATTGATCTGGCCATAATCGATGCCGCGTACAGCGACGATGAGAAGATGCAAGAGACCTGCGCTGCACAGATCATTGAGATGTGCAGGCAGACAATCGCACAAGGAGGCAAGGTTTGGCTGCCGGTCCCGATGCATGGCAGAGGACATGAATTGGCACATCTGTTGATGGAAGCCTTCGAATCAGATTGGCTTCCCTTCTACTGTGACGAAAAGCTTGCAGCGGCTTTTGCCGATCTGATCATGGACACATCTTGGTTCCATGCAGAGAGCTACGCACAGCTCGAAGCCTCTTGGAAGGCGAGGATGCGGGTATTGGACAGAGAGTCCCTGCAGCAATCGCTCGCCTCGGAAGAGCCTGCCATCTACTTGTTGACCGATCCGATGCTGCAGAAGCCTGCGACGGAAGCTTGCGTCCAAGCCTTTAAGCGCCATGCTGCAGGTGCGATCATTTGGACTGGACATGTGTATCCAGGAACGAAGGCAGCGGAATTGCTGAACATGGAGATGCCTATTCAACTTGTTCAGTGCAGATTCAAGGTGCATCAGGGAATGCCGGATGTGAAGCGAATGTTGGATCACTTGAAGCCGAAACGCTCGTTGCTCGTGCATGCGGATCATGCAAGTATCGGTCGCTTACAGCGCAAGCTAGAAGCTGAAGGCTGGCGCCAACTCTATTCGCTTCACCAGGGAGACAGTTTGGAAATAGAATAAGTCGAATGGACTGCGGAAACATAGGTTTCTGCGGTCTTTTTTACTATGAAAAAGTACGGATCAGGATATTTATAACATGCGCATAAGATTGTGGTAATCGAGAGGAGGCACTATGATATAATAGTCAAAATAATTAGCGTCTATAAAGTCATCCATGCATTTCATCAAATTGGATGGACACCTTAGGGCTATCGAGATGCTTACCCCCAAAAAATGTTGTTTGGGAAATGGATCTTTCATCGTATCGATGTATACAGCTAGTCAGGGATATTGTCTGGGCCGCAGTGGCCGTGTTGAAGTTCGATACCGCGAAGATGGTGATATCCGAATAGGCGGTCATGCAGTAACGTGTATAGAAGGTACTGTTTCACTATAAGCGTGCAGATGTGTAGTAGAAGAGCGGACCAGTCTACATGAATCCGCTCGAGCAAGTATTACTTTATAACAGTCCGTTTTTCCAATAACATCTGGCCATCTTGGATGGAAAAGGTATAATGAATTTCCCGTTCGTCACCGCCGTAATCATCGACACCCGTTAAGTGGAGTGTGGCGGACGATTCCGAATAATCGGAAATCTCGATATTGCTGGAAGGCCAGCGTTCATTATAACTGAACCAATGTCCATCTTTTACGAAGTAACTTTGATCCTCCTGGCTGTATTGGTAGATCTCATGGAGCAAAAGGCCTACTTCCTCAGAGCCATAAACCTGGGATAAGTGTTCTGCAACAAGTTCCCGCTCATCTTCCGTAATCTCAGATGCTTTGCTTCTTAGCGTATTGATTTCGAATTCATAAATATCAGCCAGCCACTGCAGTTGTTCGGATTCACTTCCATGCAAGATTGATGATGACATGGCTGGAACGGGAATCTGGTTCAAGGCTTCCTTCATAGCGATCGTATCATCTGGAACGTCACCATTGCAGCCGGTCCCGCTTATGCCGAATAAGATAAGCAAAACAGTGATCAGTAGTTTCTTCAATGAATCCACCTTCTCTTTTTTGAATAGACTAGATTTTCCGACTATGAAAGTGTATGCCTACGTAGGAATGGATGCATATCATTTACTTATATGTTATTTATATTATATGATTTGTAGTAAAGGTACAATGGAAGAACTATTTTTTGGTTAGGCAAGCGAATTGGAATTGGAGGGGATCTGCCCTGCGTTCGCGAGTTGGAGTGGTTAGGGAAATTACCAGATATCCTGTTAAATCGTTTGCTGGCGAAAGTATGGAGAGCTGTCCCTTGCACGCTTACGGATTGTACGGCGACCGATACTGTGCTTTCTACGATGAAACCAAGCAAGGGTGGGCGAGCTTCATTACGGCTAGGGATATCCCCGAAATGCTGGGTTATCAAGCCAAGCTTGTCGATGGAGTGGTGAATGTCACGGCACCGAATGGAGAACGCTTCAGCTGGAATGATGAACTGCTCCAAGAAATACAGAAAAAGAGCCGGAGAAAAATCTCCATGTCGGGTTATCAGGCGCCGCATCCAACGCGTTCTAATCTAATGTCCGTTGACCAAGCCAGCATTCTGGTCATTACGGATTCCTCATTGCGCCATCTTGAGAGGATATGGGGGAAAAAGGTGGATAGACGACGCTTTCGGGCCAATTTGCTGCTGTCCCTGGATGGAAAGCATAACGAGAGAGACTGGATAGGAAAACATCTACTTTTCGGGGATGCGGTATTGGAAGTCCAAGCCTCTTGTGAGCGTTGCTCGCTCATTACCATTGATCCAGATACGTGCGAGAGCGATTTTACCTTGCTTGGCACAGTATATGAAGAATTAGACCTGAGCTTCGGTGTCTATGCCCGAGTCCGAAAGACTGGACATATACAAGTTGGTCAGACTGTCTACGTAACGGACTGATCGTTCAGTAAGTTCTTGAGCAGCTCCGGGTATTGTGTGAAATAAATAATAAAAGGCGATGAACAGATATGGATAACAACAGGAGATCCGTGGCCATCATGATAGGCTTGCTTTTGGTCATAGTATTGATCATCAATCAGAACTTCAAGCTAAGAAGCGAAATGGAAGCAATGCATAATCGGCTTTCCAACTTGGAATCTAATGTGAATCAAGCCATCAACCATGCTAGCTACACCTTGATCAACCAAGTAGAGAATGTGGTCAACGAGCAACAAAGTATGGTAACGAATTATAAGTCGATGTATAAAGCAGTACATACACAAACCAAGACGCTTCAATCCTTAGTAGCGTTCACACTGAAACAGGCGGATGAACATGCGTCTGTTTTTCTGCGAGCCTCTATACCGGACAACTCTGTGTCGAATGAATATGAGTGCGCCACTTCTAATGGACTAGACTATTCGTGCGAAGTCGAGTTAGCCTACACAGACAATTATGTTTTGGATATGTATCAAAGATCGGATGACGGAAGCTACAAAAAGCTGAACACCTCTTCCTATCCCCATCATGCTAAAAGTGACATGGATAACAGAATCCATGTAACGTCATCGGGTACAGGCACCAATAAAGAAAGTACAGATTATACCTTCACCATTCGGAATAAGACGTTTGGCGAACCTGATTTGAAGATGAAAAGTGTGGTAGTGAAAGCTTTCTACGAGGGTGAGGAAGTTGTTTCGAAGGATGTGACTGGCCACAATATCGCCAATGCCGAAGCTAGGGACAGAATCAATCTCATGATAGCGTCTGGCGAGATGGACCCTGCAGCCGTTCCTGAAGTAAAGTATGGCGACATTGCCGCAGACGAGCACGGAGACGAATACGGGAATTATATGGTAAGCGTCTTTCATGCGGAAACCGGTGCTCCTGTGGAGCACGACGATTTTCCAGAATATCTATTCAAGGTGATTGTTACATTGCATAACGGCGAGGTATTTGAATTTTAAGATCGCCCAGAAGGTATGAATCTTAAGGAGATTTTTTTATGCCGTTCACGTTTGCGCATCCCGTTTATATAGCACCGCTTAAGTATGTTAGTCCCAAATATGTGAGTTTGACCGGATTAATTCTCGGAAGCATGGCGCCTGATTTTGAATATTTTCTCATGCTTGAGCCATACCGCAGTATGGGGCATTCTTTGGCCGGTCTATTCCTGCAGGCCATTCCTCTCAGCCTAGTATTGGCATTCCTCTTTCACTATGTCGTGAAAGAATCTATGGCGAAGCACTTGCCATCGACCTTTCAGCTCGATCAACGAGCATACAGCCTGTTAGGGAAGTGGCAGCTTAGAAGTCTCCGGGATTGGCTAATCTTCATCAGTTCTGTGATGATCGGCTTTCTCTCCCATGTCACCCTGGACTCGTTCACTCATGCTCATGGGTATGGGGTCATGCAGTATTCATGGTTGCGGGAAATCGTCATTCTCAACTACCCCTTCTACAAGCTCCTGCAGCACAGCTTGTCTATATTGGGACTATGTCTGACTTTCGTATGGATCGGATATCGGCTCTTCCGGAGCGAGCCGGACCTGAAATTCAGGTTGCCCATGAACGTGAGCGGGAAGAGGAAACTTTTATACTGGACATTCGTTTTGCTCACGTCGATTGCGGTCACGATTGTGAAATTAGCGGGCACAACAAGCAGCAATCTTACCGGAATTATCGTAGTTGCTCCGATTTCGGGGGCAGTTCTGGGATTGATTCTCGTATCTCTTGCTACAAAGACAGTAAGGCGGCAAACAATTTGAATACCGTCGCATAAAGGATATTCATAGTTTTAAGAGATGTCTACGCAAAGATACTCGTTCATCATGACATGTATCATCAGAAACAAGCGGAGCGTGTAACATCAACCCCGATCATTGAGGACTTTGCCATTGAAAGTGATTATCCAAAGCTGCAGGAAATAGAACAGAGGTGCGCCACGGCACAAGGGATAGAGCGAACCATGCATCGAATTATCTGGGTAGCCGAGAAACAGTGGAACAATTCATTGCAACAGAACGATTTAAGAAAAATTTAATATTTGTCCCCATTTCTTTTTAAACAGTATTCCTTACTCTATAGGTACTCAAGGTTGCAGGAGGAAGCTGTGATGAAGAAATGGTTTTTTTTATTTGTTCTACTTTTCATATTTGGCTATGGTTTTACGCAATTTCTGCTAGAAGACAAGAACGAGACACTGCCGGAGATCGATTATCAAGTGGAAGCTGTGGTGGCCGAAGAGAACGAAATTCCGATCCCGGTAACAATCGATCACATTTACCAAGGCAATTTATTATTGGTCAATAAGGATTATCCTGTTCCACCCGGGGCTGTAGAGAAGAACGAGGCTGTCACACTGGCTCATCATCGGGAATGGGTGAACGGGTTCGTGTTGCTGGATAATGATATCCGGCTGACGCCATATTTGTTGCAAACATTTTCAACGATGGTGGAGGCAGCAAATCAAGATGGAGTCAATCATTTGATGCTTAGCAGCGGTTACCGGGACGAGGAGGAGCAGAGCGAGCTGTACAGGAAGATGGGCCCAGCATACGCATTGAAGGCGGGCCATAGCGAGCACAATTTGGGCTTGTCGTTGGATATCGGCTCCACACAAGGAGAAATGGAATATGCGGCTGAAGGCAAGTGGTTGAAAGCGAACTCCTGGAAGTACGGCTATATTTTACGTTATCCAGAGGACAAGACGGCCATCACAGGTATTCAATATGAGCCATGGCATTTTCGTTATGTGGGAATGCCGCACAGCGCTATTATGTATGAGCGAAACTTTGTTCTGGAAGAGTATTTGGATTTTTTGAAGGAACAGAAGTCTATAGTGGCTACGATTGACGAGCTAGTTTACGAGATCTCTTACTATCCAATCTCTCAAACCACTGCAATCCATGTGCCTGCCAGTGGCCGGTATGAAATTTCAGGCAACAATATGGATGGTGTGATTGTAACGGTGTCCCGCAATCGGGACGAACAAATAGACAATGAGGCTGCAGCGGAGAGGAACAGTTGAGGAGAGGGGGAATTTTGTTCGCCATGGACTTGCATAAGATCGAGATTTTGCGGCAGTATGAGATATACTGTTATCAAATTTGCCATTATTTATTGCAGTGTGAGTCGCATGCTTCCCGGGCAGCGAGGGCGGCATTGTTGAACATCGCTGCCGACCACTGCTTTTTCACTGACTCTGACGAAGTACGGAAGGAGAAAGTCCGCCGGACAAGCATCCGAGCGTCGCTCTTGAGGTATGGAGAATTTGATACAATATAGGAGTATTTATTTTTTTAGAGGTGGACCATGAAACCGATCACAATATTAATTGCGGATGATGAGACGGAGATTGCCGATTTGATGGAACTGCATTTGTTGAAAGAAGGCTATCGGTGCATCAAAGTTTCCGACGGGCTGGAGGCTGTACGTGTTGTTCGGACGGAGCCCGTCGATTTGGCGATTCTCGATATTATGATGCCGAATATGGACGGCTACGAAGCGACACAGCTCATTCGGCAACATCATCATCTGCCCATTATTTTTCTTAGCGCCAAAACGAGCGACCTCGATAAAATTACGGGACTGATAAGGGGGGCGGACGACTATGTAACCAAGCCGTTCAACCCGATGGAATTGGTTGCGCGTGTAAATGCCCAGCTGCGGCGAGCATTACAGTTCAATTCTTCGCCGGCCTCGAACACAGCTGTCGTGGATATCGGAGGATTGATCCTTGATCCGGAACAACGAACGGTCTTGGTTTTTGGCAAACAGATCGAACTGACTCCGAAAGAGTTTGATATATTACATTTGCTGGCGAGTCATCCGAAGAAGGTCTTCAGCACGGAAAATATTTTCGAGCATGTATGGGGGGAGGCTTATTACGAAGGCGGAAACACGGTGATGGTGCATATTCGCACACTGCGTAAAAAGCTTGGAGAAGACAACACCAACAAATGGATCAAAACAGTCTGGGGAGTGGGATATACATTCAATGGCTAATTTCATCCGAAGCTTTCGGTTCAGAATGATCATGTTATTCGGTGCAAGCACACTCTGTTCCGGTGCGATCACCTATTTGCTCTACTTGGTTCTTCAACGCTACTACCATACGTTGAAGCTTGAACACCCCCTGACGAAGGTTCGTTATTTCATACGGGATATTGGCGACATTAACTTTTTTCTGATTGTATTTATCCCTCTTTCGTTTTACTTTTTTTACCTCTTCACGAAACGGTATTCGTCCTATTTCCAAGAAATCTCCCGCGGCATCCATCAGCTGGCGAATGGCAACTTCAACAGCCGGGTACACATTCGATCCAACGATGAGTTCGAAGATATTGCGCGTGACATCAATCTGGCAAGCGAAAAGCTGAAGCAAGCATTGGAGCGGGGGGATTTCGCAGAGAACAGCAAGGAGCAATTAGTCTTGAACTTGGCTCACGATTTGCGTACGCCGCTCACATCGGTTCTAGGTTATTTGGATTTCATTCTGCAGGACGAAGAGCTGACAGCGGAGCAAACCAAACACTATGCGGGCATTGCTTTCACCAAATCGCAGCGCTTGGAAAAGCTGATTGATGAACTGTTCGAGATCGCTCGCACGAATTATGGCACGCCAGTAACAATTAACAAAAGAACGATTGATCTAAGCGAGCTGCTCAATCAATTGAACGAGGAGATGTACCCGGCTCTTGAAAAAAATAATTTGACCACTCGCTTGCATGTGACGCAGCCAATAACAATTTGGGGGGACGGAGACCTGCTGGCTCGCGTATTTGAGAATCTGCTGACCAATGCCATTCGTTATGGGAAGGATGGGCAGTATATCGATATACATGGCCATCTAGATGGACAGGATGCCGTCGTTCAAGTGATCAATTACGGGCATCGCATTTCGCCGGAAGAACTGCCCTATATCTTCGACATGTTCTATACCGGCGACAAAGCGCGGACGCAGCGGGACGGGGGCTCGGGCATTGGCTTGTTCATCGCGAAAAATATTGTAGAGCAGCATCAAGGCACGATTACGGCACAAAGCGATGCCATTCGCACGGTATTTGAAGTTCGCTTTCATCGGGACGAGACTGCCGCAGAATGATAACGAACAAATGTTCTTCCCTGGTATGGAACTTTATGGTATGATATAAAGGCATCTATACGATAGGGTCTATGGCGAATGGGATGATGCGAAACTGCATGAAAGACAGGGGAATGAGGACAATGCCGACAACACATCATTATTTCAACCATAACGGAATCAAAGTGGGATACAAACTATTTCTACCCAAAGTGTCTAAGGGGTCTTTACCTTTGATTTTGTTTTTACATGGCATCAAAAAAAGAGGAAATGACCTCCATATGCTAGATGATTATGGCTTGATTCGTGTTGCGGAGAGAGAGGCAGCATATAGATACGCGGTTGTTGCGCCACAATGTCCGGCTGATTTAATGTGGCCGGATATTCGTCAATCAACTTTATCTATACTCGATGCAGTCATAAAGAAGCATGCCATTGATAAAGGGAGAGTGTTCTTAACCGGCTTCAGCATGGGTGGGAATGGCGTATGGGATCTGGCTGCGAAGACCAACGGTATTTTCGCGGCTGCTGCACCAATAGCCGGATGGTATAACAAAGATGAAGCCGTACATTTGACTTCGATACCAATATGGGCGTTTCACTGTGAAGAAGACGATGTAGTTCCCATAACCGAAACGGAATCCATGGTTCAAGCATTAACTGACCACAAGGGATCGCCTCGATTTACAAGATATCAAGGATTCGGTCATCAGCACTCCGTTATGTATGAAACGTATTCGAATCCTGCATTATATACCTGGTTTGAGCGCAATAGAATCGATTCTTAACTTCTTGGAAACGTACTGTGAGGGGATAAACATGGACATACAAATCGGTTTGTTAGAGAATATCGAGGATGCACCTCTTGAATTATTATTGTTAGCTGATCCCTCGGAGAAGCTTGTGCATGAATATTTGAGCAGAGGGCAATGTTATATCGCTACAATCAACGATGAAGTGATTGGGGTGATTGTTCTAATAAGAACGCGTCCGGAAACCATAGAGATTGTAAACGTCGCTGTCCGAGAAGATCATCAGAACAAGGGGGTTGGCAAAAGACTCCTCTTATTTGCTATTTCCAAAGCGAAAGAACAACAAGTCAAAACCGTTGACATCGGCACCGGTAATTCCAGTGTGGGACAACTCGCGTTGTATCAAAAATGCGGGTTTCGCATTAC
The DNA here is from genome assembly GCF_018403685.1 of Xylanibacillus composti. Classification (NCBI taxonomy): domain Bacteria; kingdom Bacillati; phylum Bacillota; class Bacilli; order Caryophanales; family Paenibacillaceae; genus Xylanibacillus; species Xylanibacillus composti. The sequence goes on along the minus strand of NZ_BOVK01000031.1, from coordinate 82,514 downwards.
TGGTGTAGATCGCGACTTCTTCATCCGGCATTACAAGGAAAAGATCGTAGAGAACGGAATTCAGGTTATGGATATGATTAGATTAAGTCTTCATTTGTGAACGTTTCTGTAACGGCTGGCTGCAACTCATTATTGGCTGGAGGTGAACAGATGGCTTGGGAAGTACCTTTCTTACGGGCATTGCGATCTCGAAAAGTGCAAGAAATGTTGAGCATTTTGGATAGTCTGTCTACCAATCATGCAAGGACGCCCGCGCAAGCCGTCAAGGTTCAAGCGTTGAAGATGATTCGAAGCCATTGTGATCATGCCGATGATGCATACAAGATGGGTTGTGCCTTGGCAGATTCATCAAGCATTGTAGGCGATGAGTTAGGAGCTATATTAATTGCTGAGCATTATCATGTAGATCCTCAAGAAGCGACTCTTAGACTGTATCATCTGGCGGATTCAGCGAATTGGGAAGTGAGAGAGTGGGCCGCAAGCGCATGTAGCATCGTATTAGACCATCACTTCGAATCCTATTATCCCGCGTTGTTGGAGTGGACCCAAAGCTCCTCTCCCCATATACGCAGAGCAGTGGCTGTCGCCGTGAAATATTCGGCGAAGTCCAGAGATGAGTCCAAAGCAAACCAGCTTATAGATCTTATAGAGCCTCTATTGTACGATACGGATCCCTATGTGAAGAAGAATGTTGGAGCATTCGCCATAGGAGGCGGTTTGCTGAAGTATTTCCCTTCACATGTCATTCAACGAATAAGAATTTGGATAGAAATCGACAATGAACAGGTTAGATGGAATTTGGCCAAGATATTTACATCGGCTGAAGGCGCAAAGTATATGCTTGAATTCAAGGACGATGTCATTCCAGTACTGCTATCTGATAAACGGCCGTCCATTGTGAGAGCAGTCAAGAGTATGCACACTGTTGCAAAGAAGCGGGGACTTGAACACATTTGGGAACGTGAATCTAAATACCGTCATTAGTAGCTGAAGATGCACTGTATGTGGAATTATCTGGTTGAAATATTTGGAGAAAAGTGATTCAATAAATAGAAATAAGTGATGGACTGTTGTCTCCATGGGAGGCATGAACTGGAGGAATAGACATGGAAATGCAAACCAATCAAGCCACTGTGCCGCAACAACCTGATAACCACTGGAAATATTGGTTACAGATCTGGACGCAACCTAGGAAAACAATGCGGGAAATTCTCGATCAACCTACTAATGAGTCACATGTTTTGCTGCTCCTCTTATTAGGTGGATTTGTGTATGCCTTGAATCAAGCATCAATGAGGAATGCCGCTGATGATACTTCGTTAGTTTTGATGTTCGTAACAATTATCATTGCAACATTGATAGGTGCTGCGATCTATTATTACATCATTGGCGGAATATTATATTGGGTCGGTACGCTGCTAGGAGGTGCAGGTGAATATGGAGATGTTCGTTTAGCTATCGCGTATTCATATATACCTGCTGCTGTAACCATTCTGCTGTGGATTCCTTCCATTATCTTGTTCGGATCTGATAACTTTACAACCGAAACGCCCAAATTGGATAGCAGCGCGGGTTTATCTTTAATCTATTTGATTTTTGCTGTCATAGAGTTGGCGATTGGGATCTGGGGGATATTTATTTTTTTGAAGTGCCTGGGAGAAGCGCATCAATTTTCAGCTTGGTTAGCGCTGCTGACAGTCGTGTTACCGATAATCGGATTTGTAGTGCTGATTGCAGTCCTGTTTATGGTCATCTTATAGGGGCGAATATGAATTCAGTACATGAAGTTCAGTACATGAAACGCTCGGCGAATGGGAGATCGAAATTTGAAATTGTTGTTTTGTGCGAAAAATCGTATTAACGCCTTGGTCAATAGGCTTCGACATCAACGTTTGAACGAAAAATCTTACAAAGTATCCACTTTCTTGAGGGGAGTACATCGTTTTGTACGATATTTCGAATAAAAATTGAACTGGGGCACCAAATAGGACTGACTTTGGGTGGAAAATCGTACAAACTGCCAGGAACGATCATTCTGCTTTTGCTATAAAGCCAGTCCCACTATGCTGTCTGATAAGGATGTGAACTGGATTTATGATTTCATTCGATGTCAATGAGTTGCAGCAGTTTAATCTTAGAGTAGCTTGCTTAATCGTGAAGGACAACTGTGTATTATTCCAGCAGTTCAACAATGAAGATTATTGGTTCCTGCCTGGCGGCAGGGTTGAAGCGATGGAAGAAACATCGGCAACCGTCGATAGAGAGATCAATGAGGAATATGGGTGGAAGGTGAAGGCCAAACGCTTGGTGTGGATTGTTGAGAACTTTTTCCGATTGCAAGGTACTGATTATCACGAGTTAGGTTTATATTATCTCGTTGAAATCGAAGGTGCGCTGAATGTAACTGACGAACATTTCAGCTGTCTTGAGGGCATATCCGTCAGTAGATGGATTCCAATTCAAGCGTTTGCTCAGCACCCGATCGTTCCGGCATTCTTGAAGCAAGCGACGGATCTGGAGCAACTCATGTTTACGAATGAAGTTAAGCACATCATCAATCGAGGATAGCACTATCCAAATCCGGGCCAACACTGCCCTAATCTCTTTCTTATTTGGTCGTGTCTAGGAACACGGATTCGACGCTTCGTAGTTTTTGGATACTGGCTGGGGACAAGATCTGCTGGAAAGCTTTATTCAATGGCCTATTACTGGCGCGATTTGGGCGTTATTGATGTGAGTATTTTTCGTTAGACGAAGGAACAAGTAAGAGCAAGGATGAGAATGATTATAGACGGTTACGCTGGTAGTCGACGATCATTTGGAATACGAGGGGCGGCGACAGAATTGAAGTTTCAGACAAAGCGAGATCCGTTTTTTGTATATCTTTTTCTAGGGTTAGTCGTATTCATAAATATAGCTTTATTTGCACCATTATTTTTTGAGTTTGCATGGAATGCATTGATTGTATTGCTTCTGCTCGATCTCTTCCGTTCCAAAATCTCATACAAGGACATCACCAAGATCACCAGGCAACCCAGCATATGGATGGGATATAGACTGATCTTTTCCCGCGATGCCATTGAAGTTCATTACAAAACAGGATTTATGGGCAGTGTTGTAATCTCGCCAAAACATCAAGAGGAATTTATCACAGAGCTGCTGAAGAGAAATCCGAATATTAGGGTCGAAGGAAAAGACGGAGAATAGGAGAAGACTCGGTATGGGTAGCTTTCTGAATATATTCTTTATCGTCTGGGTTTTGTTTATTTATGGCATTGTGGCATACCGTTTGATCTTTCAGAGAGACAAACCATATTTCAAAGAGAACATTGGTCTACTGTTGCTTGCGAGCCTGCTCATTACTAACAGTTCAGTTGTAGTTTGGTTGAAAATTGTCACCTATCTGATTAATGTTTTCATTATTGTGTATCTCGTTTGGAAAAGGAACGTCGAAAAGAGAAGGCAGTAAGAGTTTAGGGAACATTTGTTCAACAAGCAGAATGAGCATGTCATTTTGATGCAGATTTACCGAGGAAGCCGAAATTTAATCCTAAAGTTGACGCCTTCACCCAGATAAGCCCGGAGAATGAAATCGACATATATATTGCGTTGTAATAAGCGAAGCAAGTCAGTCGCCTTTCTAAGGAGGAGCTATGTTTCTAAGAAGCGTAGAGCTGCTAAAGGATAAGATTCAATCAACGGAGCGATACCCGTTCCACATCCCTGCTATTCGCACATTGGACAGGTTGGCATTTTCCCGCAATGTCACATTCTTCGTCGGGGAGAATGGCTCGGGGAAATCTACGCTTCTGGAAGCCATTGCTTACCAATGTGGATTTAATCCGGCGGGCGGAGGCAGAAACAATGTTTATGAGGTCGAGTCGGCTGATGCAGCCTTGGGTGACTATTTACGATTGTCTTGGCTGCCCAAAATGACGAATGGCTTTTTTCTCCGAGCAGAATCCTTCTATCAATTCGCCACGCATATTGATCAGGTTGACGCGCAGCAATTTTATGGGGGGAGGTCCCTGCATGAACAGTCCCATGGAGAGTCCTTTTTGAGCCTGTTTTTGAATCGATTTAATCGAAAAGGGATCTTCCTTCTGGACGAGCCGGAAGCAGCCTTATCCCCGACCCGACAGTTGTCATTTCTTCGCGTGCTGAAGGATCTTGAAGGCGCGGCTCAGTTCATTATTGCTACGCATTCCCCGATAATTCTCGGCTATCCTAACGCACAGATACTTCAGTTCGATCACGGAGGGATCCGGGAAGTCAATTACGAGCAGACGGAGCATTACCAGATTACTAGGCGTTTTTTGGAAAACAGGAATGTGATTTTGAGTGAGTTGTTTGAAGACGAATGACCGTTTATCATGTTAGGGATTTACAGGAGAATAAGCACTTGATATAGAAATGATAAAAAGAGACAGGCAACTGACGACAAGTGCCAATGGGTAGTGGGGGTGTGACAGGTGATTACGGTGGAAGCCGACATTGTGATTGATGCACCAATCGAGCTGTGCTTCGATCTGGCCCGGGACATGGCTATTCACAAGCGAACAGCATGGAAACATACCAAAGAAGAAATTGTAGACGGGGTCAAAACGGGTTTGATCGGATTAGGGGAATCGGTCACCTTCGAAGCTACGCACCTTGGTGTCAGGCAAAGGCTAACCTCGAAGGTAGTGACGCTGGACAGGCCTTATCTGTTCATAGACGAAATGCAAGAAGGAGCGTTTCGCTTCTTGCGGCATACCCATATTTTCGAAGAGGTGCAAGGGAAGACTAGAATGTCCGATATTGTTGAATTTGCCGCACCTTACGGGCCGATTGGATGGGTAGTGGAGCGTCTTGTACTGCGAACGTATCTGGCCAGCTTCCTGAAGCATAGAAATCAGCAATTGAAGCAAATTGCCGAGAAAGAACATCCATCATAAAGAAGGAACTGATCAATGATAAACATCGTACCATTTCCCGTACTAGAGACAGAAAGATGTCTGTTGAGACAGATGAAGGTGGAGGATGCCGCGGATCTGTACCAAATCTTCTCCGATGCCGAGGTAACGAAGGACATGGGGATCGACCCTCTAGACAATATCGGGCAGGCGGAAGGAATCATCCACTTCATGAACCAATTGTACGACCAGAAATCGGCTTTCCGTTGGGGAATCATCAGGAAAGCGGACGGCAAACTTATCGGAACCTGCGGCTATAACGGCTGGGAAATCCAAAGAGGGTCCCGGGGTGAGATTGCATATGACTTAGGCAAAGCTTATTGGCGGCAAGGCTATATGTCGGAGGTGCTTCAAAGTGCAATTTCATTCGGTTTCGACACGATGTCTCTGCACCGAATAGAAGCATTTACGAATATGGACGCGGTCCCGTCCATGAAGCTGCTGGAGAGAATGGGCTTCAAGGAAGAAGGCATCCTCAGGGGGTATGCCATGTTTCATGGACAATTCTGCGATCAGCGTTGTTATTCTTTATTGAAACTGGAATGGAACAGCTAAGGTTGGAGGTGTATGAAGCTTGAAAAGCATAAAACCGGGGCGAGGGCCATCGGCTATGGGGGCTGTCGGAAGTATTGCGGTTGGCATATTTGGGGTCATCTGGACGTTTGCTGCAGCCAGTATGGGTGCGCCTATATTTTTTGTGCTTTTTGGCATCGTTTTCGTAGGTGTGGCGGTCGTACAAGCCATCTATCATTATAAAAATGCAACAGGGAGAAATCGCATGTCTCTATTCGACATAACTTCCCAGGAACCGGATCCCCTGGACACTTATTTCAATGGCGATGCCAATGCCAATGCAGATTCCAATTCTCAGAAACAGGTTGCTGGAGACGAGGTTAACTTTTGTCCTTATTGCGGCAAGAATGTGGCCGATGAATCGTATAAGTATTGTCCCGGTTGCGGGAAGGCGATTAGATGATTGGAATGGAGACTGAACCGAGGTAAGCTCGAAAGTGTCTGCGAGGAGGGTTGAGCATGCGCGGTGAACAGGAAATGTTAGAGCTGATTATGCATGTGGCTGAGCGAGACGAGAGAATTCGTGCTGTCTATATGAACGGTTCAAGAACGAACTCTCTTGTCCGCAAAGATCTGTTCCAGGATTATGATATTGTGTATGTCGTTACAGAGACGGCATCTTTCCTCACAGACGAACAGTGGATTCAAAAGTTCGGTGATCTGCTTATGGTGCAAGAGCCGGATAAACATGATTTGGCACTTGGCAAGGAAGTTGATTTTGCACGATCCTACGGGTATTTAATGCTCTTCACAGACGGGAACCGGATAGATCTTCATCTAATAGCTACTGAGTATTTCAGTGAAGCGGATATCGACGACAGTCTTACAATCCCTTTGCTGGACAAGGACGGCTGCATGCCTCCTGTTCCGGTCCCGACTGACAAGGATTACCACGTAATGCCGCCAACAGAAGGAGAGTTTCAAAGCTGCACGAACAATTTTTGGTGGTGCCTGCAAAATGTGGCGAAGGGAATTTGGCGAGATCAGCTGCCCTATGCGATGGCCATGTTCCATAAACCGGTCAGAGAAGCATTGGATCAAATGATCTCCTGGTGGATTGGCATGCAGCACGATTACCAAGTCTCTGTTGGCGCGATGAATAAGTATTTCAAGTTTTACTTGCCGGAACCTTATTGGCTTATGTACGAACGAACTTACACAGAAGCGAACTACACCCAGATGTGGCAGTCGATTTTTGTCGCGTGCGAGCTGTTTCGCACTTTGGGCAAAGAAGTGGCCAAGGCGTTCGATTACCCTTATCCGGAGCAGAGCGACTGTCTCATGACACAATATCTGCAGCATGTACAAACTCTGCCTGCGGAAGCAACAACGTTGAATCTGAGGCTGTGAATGATATAGAGGAACCGCTTGCCCTTAACATGGCAGGAAACTAACCTGGATGCGTTTCGCGTTCAGGTTTTTTTGTGTGCAGCAGTTTCTTTCTCAGTCCCGAGACGACTGATTTCTAACAATATCCAAACTAGCAATCTTTATCAAATCTTTATTTATTCTTTAGCAATTCTTAAGCGTATCCTCCTATTCTTAAAGTGGCGCGAAACATATAAAAAAATGCCGAAAGATAGGTGGGAGGGAGGATTTATGCCGTACTATTATTTCGATTACAATGCAACATCACCAATTAGCAAACGAGTTGTGGCTGCCATGCAGCGGGGTTTCGAAGAGTTCGGCAATCCTTCGAGCATGCACGAAGCAGGGAAAAGAGCGAAACGTCTGATCAAGCAGGCCAGGGAGCAAACAGCTGCCATGCTCGGCTGCAAGCCAGACAATCTCGTCCTGACGTCTGGCGGGACGGAAGCGAACAATTTGGCCATTCAGGGCCGGCTGCAAGCCTGTCTGAACAATCCGGGCCACTTGGTCACTTCAGCGGTTGAGCATCCTTCTGTATTGGAGGTTTGCCGCCACTTATCGCTCGTTCATGGATTTGAGACAACGTTCTTGTCTGTGAACAAGCAGGGGCATCTTTCTCCCCGCGAGCTGGAGGAAGCGATTCAACCGAACACACAGCTGATATCGGTGATGCTGGCTAACAATGAAGTAGGGACGATCCAACCGATTCGCCGAATTGCCGAAATTGCCCGCCGCCAACGGATATTCTTCCATTGCGATGCGGTACAAGCTGCAGGCAAGCTGCCTCTGGATGTTGAGGAGTTAGGCGTAGACGCTTTGTCGATTTCGGCACACAAGTTTGGCGGCCCCAAGGGAATAGGAGCATTGTATGTGAGAGATCCATCGAGCATCCTGCCTATTCTCCATGGAGGCGGTCAGGAGGGGGGATTGCGCAGCGGTACTGAGAATGTGCTGGCGATTGCAGGCTTGGGGGAAGCCTGCGCGGAGGCAGCTCTCGATGTGCGAGAGGCAGCGCAATCCGGGGGAAGACTGAAGCGGAAGCTGCTGACCGCGCTGGCCGAGAGGTTGGAGGATTTCACAGTTAATGGCGTGACAGAAACCGGCATGGACGATGCAGACTCAGCTAGCTTGTGGAATACGGTAAACCTTCGCATTGACGGTGTTGATGGGCAAGAGCTCGCAGAGGTGCTGAGCATCGACCATGGGGTCGCGGTTTCGGTCGGTTCCGCATGCAGCAGCGGCAAACATCAGCATCATTCGCATGTGCTGTCTGCGATGGGCTTGGCGAAGCAAGAGATAGAATCGAGCATTCGCATAAGCTTTGGCAAGACGACCACTGACGAAGCCATAACGTATTTGGTACAAGCCATAACAGAAGCCGTTCACAGCCTGAGATCTTACGCGATATAGAGAAACGTTGACTATGGCTCAATGTGAAAACGGAGGTGCATAGAAGAATGACAGCGCAAATTGCGGAAGCGGCATTCAATGAGAAGCAGTTGGAGCGGTATTCGCGCCAATTGCTGCTCCCGGAGATCGGGATCGCCGGACAGAAGCGTCTGGCTTGCGCCAAGGTACTCTTTATCGGGGCTGGCGGGCTAGGATCCCCGGCTTCCCTTTATTTAGCCGCAGCAGGCGTTGGAACCATCGGGCTTGTGGACTGTGATCGGGTAGACCGCTCAAACCTGCACAGACAAATATTGCACGATGACGCCTCGATAGGCATGGCGAAAACTCGCTCTGCCAGACAGCGGCTGATACAGATGAATCCGGAAGTCCAGGTCATCGAACATGAAGCGATGATCACTTCGGCCAATGCGTTCGAATTGATCGCGTTGTACGATCTGGTCATTAACGGAAGCGACAATTTCCCAACCAGGTATTTGGTGAACGATGCCTGCGTCCTTTTGGGCAAGCCGCTAGTGGACGCGAGTATTCTGAAGTGGGAAGGCAGCGTCAGTGTCTTTATGCCTGGACAAGGCTGCTACCGCTGTTTGTATCCGCAGCCGCCTAAGCCCGGTACGGTGCCATCCTGTGCCGAAGCCGGTATCGTTGGTGCAGTGGCAGGCATTATGGGCTCGTATCAAGCATTGGAAGCAGTGAAGGTGCTGCTCGGCTTGGACAGCGTATTGGCGAACAAGACCATCATGATGGATTTGTTGGCCGGTACCATTCATACGATCAAGCGGAGCAGACGAGCCTCATGTCCGGTATGCGGCGATCAACCGGAAATTGATCAATTAATCGATTATGAACAGTTTTGCGGCCTCCCGAAGAGAGAAGAGGTCTCCACTCCGGCAGGGAAAGCCGTTGAAGAGGAGGAGCCCGCTTCCCAGACGGCTTACAGTGTTTCAGTGCTGACCGCCAGGGAGTGGCTGAATGATCCCGACACCTGGTGGATTGATGTCCGGGAAGAGGAGGAAGAGTACAGGTCCAGCCATATACCTGGTTCGAGACATATTCCTTTCAGCGAACTCCAGGCGCATATGGATACATTACTGCAAGGAGAAAAACGTCTTGTCTTCATATGTCAAATCGGAAAGCGCAGCAAATTTGCAGTACGCAAGTGCCTGATGGAAGGCTGCTCCAATATATACAATCTGGATGATGGTCTGCTTGCATGGGAAAATGCAGGCTTGCCGTTGACAGTCATTCATCATTAGAAACGAGAGAAAAGGAGATGGGATGATGAGTACACACATACTGACGGATGAGGAACGCGAGCGCTTCGGCTGGCAAATCATGATGACAGGCTTCGGGGAGGACAGTCAGGTGAAGCTCAAGCAATCCTCGGCGCTTGTTTCAAGAGTAGGAGGACTGGGCTCGCCTGTAGCTCTCTATCTGGCCATGGCCGGGATAGGCAAGCTGGTGATTGCTCACGGCGGGGTGCCGGAAATGGGGCATATGAACAGGTGGATTATGTCTCCCTATGAGGGCGTAGGCAAAGTGTCCCCCGTTGATTCGGTAATCGATCACATCCGCAAGCTTAACCCGACGATTGAACTGGTGGGGGTGAAGGAAAGCGTAACCGAAGAGAACGTGCAAGAGCTTGTCTCCCAAGCGGATATTATTATGGACTGTCCGCCGTACTTCGAGGAGCGGCATCTGCTGAACCGGGAGGCGATACGTCAGCAGAAGCCGATGGTAGAGGCGGCTGTTTGCGGTGCGGAAGGGTATGTAACGGTGATTGTGCCGGGAGAGACTCCCTGCATGTCGTGCCTTGGTTTTCATAGCAAGGATTGGGAGCTGCCGTTCCCGGTAATCGGCGCTGTGCCCGGCGTCATAGGAAGCATGGCAGCCATGGAAGCAGTCAAGATGCTGACAGGCTATGGAGAGCCCTTGAAAAACCGCTTGGTGATGTACAACGGTGAAACGGCATCGTACCAAACGATCAAACTAAAAAGACGGGCGAATTGTCCGGTGTGCGACCAAGCGCTAGTTTTTCAATAAAGAGATAAAGAGAAACAGGATAGGAGCAAATAAAAAATAGAAAAAAGAATGGGGAGAATAACCATGATGAAAGTAATGTTCAGTGCTAATGGAAAGCTGCGCGAAGCGCTAAAAGGAGATGTCGAATTGTACATTGAAGCATCGTCCTGCTCCTTGCACGATGCCATCCGATTGGTTGGGGAACAGCTTCAACCCGGGCAGCGCGACCTGCTGCTTGACGAAGACCAGCATACTGTCCACCAACATATCTTGCTGGCGGTTAACGATGAGATGGTGACGGAGGATGAATGGCTCCGAGATGGAGATCGGATTAGTGTGCTCATGCCAATGGCGGGGGGATAACGATGAGAGCCAGTAGATTCGCAATCATCTCTCTCGCGCTAAGTATGGCGGTAACCGCCTTGTCTGCTTGCGGTGCGGCCGCTTCGACGAAAGAAGCTTCAGCCAGTGTCACGGTATATGCGGCAGCGAGCCTTAAGAGCCTGCTGGAAGCGGCACAGGTTGAATTCTCGAAGGAATATCCGGATATTGGGCTGCAGTTCAATTTTGCCGGGACGCATGTTTTGAAAACCCAAATTGAGCAAGGCGCCGAAGCGGATGTATTCCTCGCAGCGAGAGAGCAGGATGTGCAAGCTTTGCAGGAACAAGGGCTGGCCGGCCCAATTTCGCGCTTCACAGGCAATCAGTTAGTCATCGTTGTGAACGAGGAGAGCAGCAGGGGCATTCAAACAGTGGATGATTTGGCGAACGAGGGCGTGCTGCTTGTCATGGCTGAACCGAAGGCTCCCGTCGGCGAATATGCCCAGCGCTTGATTGACCAATTGGAGCAATCCGGGCAATACGGCAGTGATTTCAAAGAACGGTTCATGAGAAATGTGGTGTCCTATGAGAGCAATGAGCAGCATGTTCTGGCCAAGGTAGAACTCGGCGAAGCAGATGCCGGCATTGTCTACACTTCGTCTCTGGCTGCAGCTTCCATTGCAGGCAAGCGCCTGTCTCACCTGCAAATTCCGGAGTCCTTGAATGTCACGGCTCATTATTACGCAGCCCGCATGAATCCGGCATCTGCCGCTGCACAAACCTTCCTTGACTGGCTGGAATCAGAGAAGGGGAAGGCTTTACAGGCGCGGTACGGTTACGATCAAGGGGGATGATAGCAGTATGGCCCGGGTTATGAGGAGTATGATCCACCGGCTGTTGATTCCCCAAGCTTCTTTGTCGTTAGTGCCTGTAGGATATTCAGTGGTGTTCTTCCTGTTGTCGACGCTGATTGTCGCGTTCCTATGCTTGCCGATTATAGGGCTGTTTACGTCCATTACAACTGAGCATCTGTACGCAGCCTTTCGCAGTCCTCATCTCAGCTACGGGTTGGCGCTCAGCCTGTTTACCTCGATTATCTCAATCGGGATTATTGTTCTGCTGGGCACACCTCTAGCGTATATGCTGGCGCGCAGTTCATTTCGCGGCAAGCAGCTGCTGGAAGTGCTGGTCGATCTGCCTATGGTCATTCCGCCATCGGTAGCGGGTATCGGTCTGATCCTTGCTTTCGGGCGCAAAGGCTTGATTGGCAGCTGGTTGGCCGAGCACGGTATTGTCATTTCGTTCACGGTTGTGGCTGTCATTTTCGCGCAGGTGTTCATCGCCGCCCCCTTTTATATTCGTTCAGCCAAGGAAGGCTTCAAGCATGACGGCAAAGAGATGGAAGCGATGGCCCGCTCCCTCGGCGCCAGCTGGTGGCGGTCCTTCTACCGGGTGAGCTTGCCGCTGGCAAGACCTTATCTAATTTCGGGCATGCTGACCAGCTGGGCGAGGGCGCTCGGGGAATTCGGCGCAACGATCATGTTCGCAGGCAATTTCCTCGGCAAGACCGAGACGCTTCCGCTAGCCATATACTCTGCGATGAACGAGGATTTGGGCGTGGCAATCGTGTTGGCGAATTTGCTGTTGGTCATGAGTCTTTTATTAATGGCAACCGTGCGACTACTAGCGGTGGAGCGGAGGTAATATGATAAGCGTTCAACTTAAGCGCCAATTCCCGGCGTTGACCATAGACGTTCGTACAGAATTCGCGGAGCGGATGACGGTCGTGGCAGGCCAGAGCGGAAGCGGGAAATCGACGATATTGAAAATGATTGCCGGGTTTGCCGATCCGGAAGAAGGATACGTGCAAGTTTCCGGTCAATACGTATACAACCGCTCCAAAAATATCAACGTTTATCCGGAAAAAAGAAAAATCGGCTATGTGCCGCAAAATTATTTGCTGTTTCCCCATATGTCTGTTTTCGATAACATCGCGTTCGGCCTGCAACAGCAAAAAATGGCCAAGAAGGAGATTGCCCGCCAGGTGGAGCAAGCGATGGAGCTTTGCGGCATTCGGCATCTGCATAACCGGTTTCCGCGGGATTTGTCCGGTGGCGAGAAACAACGGGTTGCCTTGTCCAGAGCTATTGTCACCCAGCCTGCATTGCTGCTGTTGGACGAGCCGTTCAGCGCGCTGGATGTCCAAACCAAGCGGTATGTGCGCACGGAGATCATGGAAATCTTATCTGCCGCCTCCATCCCCGCCATTATGGTGACGCACGATCCAATGGATGCAATCACCTTCGGCAAGCAGGTTTACATTATGGAACGGGGCAAGCTTGTGCAGCAGGGAGCTTACGATGAGCTGCGGAAAAGGCCGCGAACCAGTTTCGTGGCCGAATTCGCTGGATTGACCGCCTATAAGGGAGTGGCTTTTCCGGATAGATCGGGGCTGCTGCGCATCCGCTTGCATGAGGGAACCGAATTGAAGGCGGTCGGACAAACAACGGGGGATGTGCTCGCGATTTTCGACCCGACAGATATTGTCATAGCACGAGAAGAGGAAGGGATGCAGCTTTCCACTCGCAACTGCTTTGTCATGAAGATAATGGAGATGCATCGGTTGGTTAACGGCATGTACCGCCTGCATCTGAAGGACAATTTGGAACTGCAGGCGGCCGTCAGTGCCGAAGCGATGGAACAGCTGAAGTTGAAAATCGGTGATCGGGTGTATGCCAGCATCAAAGCTGCAGCGATACGGATAGAACCGCTGAATTCCTTCTAATCTCGCAGTAAGCAAAGCAGAATCTCGAAGCTAGTTGATTCCTATTGCAGGAAAAAAATAGCGGAGAGATTCTCTTTTGTGTTATAACAAAAGCAAGAGGGGGCTCAGTGTGATGAATGAAATGAATATATTATGTATAGAAGATCATAAGCCCACAGCGGATATGATTCAATTTCTATTGGAAACTGAAGGCTTCCAGACGATGGCAGCCTATGACGGGGTGTCCGGCGAGAAGCTGTACAAGCAGGCATCCCCCAACCTGATCATACTGGACCTGATGCTGCCAGGCTTGGACGGGTATGAATTGTGCCGGCGCATTCGCCAGGAGTCCACGGTTCCGATTCTGATGCTGACCGCACGCACAGAGGATACAGACAAAGCAATTGGTCTCGGGATAGGGGCTGATGACTATTTGACTAAGCCATTCAGTCCGACTGAGCTGACCGCTCGGATTAAGGCCCTGCTCCGCCGCTCCTACCAATACAACGAGCAGCCCAAGTCCCGTACATTGGGCAACCGACGGCTGCGTCTCGATCCTTCCCTTAGACAAGTGAAGGTTGACAACCGTACGATCGAGTTGACGCCCACGGAGTTTGAGCTGCTGCACATCCTCATGAGCCATCCCGGCTGGACTTTCACACGCACGCATTTGTTAGAGAAAATTTGGGGATATGAGGACGAGGCAGGGGAAGCAACAGTAACTACGCATATTAGCAATTTGCGCCAAAAGCTGAGTGCGGAAGGCTGTCACGTGATTCGAACCGTGCGCGGCTTGGGGTATGCCTATATCAACGAGGAGGACTAGGCCAGTGTTCAAACGCTTGTTCGGCAGTTATATTCTGATTATTGTGGCAAGTGTCGGAATTATGGGGATGATGATAAACCTTATGACGGAGCAGACCTTCTCCCGTTATTTGGCAGAGCAGACCGAGATGCACGGCGAGATGCTCCCCGTTATGCTGGCCGGACAGTATTCGCGCAATGGAAATTGGGATGGCGTGGAGAAAAGTTTGCAGGATGCGGCGCATATGATCGGCGCGAATGTAACGCTGCAGGATGCCGGCGGTCAGGTAGTCGCAACCACGTTGCAGCCGCGGCTGGCATTCGATAAAGGGGAGCTGGCCTCCGCCATCCACATTCCTATTTATAGTCAGGCCCAGCAGCTGATCGGTACCGTATCGATCAGCCGGGATCCGTTTCAGCAGAGGGCAGACGAGCAATTTCTCGAACAGGTTGGCATAGGCCTAGTCATCGTCGGAATTGTTGTGGCTCTAAGCGCGCTGCTGTTAGGCGGCATTATGGCCCGGTCGTTCAGCAAGCCTCTGGTTGAGATGTCGCAGGCTTCCCAGGAAATTGCGCAGGGGAATTACGAAGTGACCATGACAAGGGGCGGTCCGGAGGAAATCGATACGTTGAAGACTGCGTTCGAGAAAATGGCCGTAGGCATGAAGAAGGTGGAGGACAGGCGGAGAAAGCTGGTGGCAGACGTCTCGCACGAGCTGAGAACACCGCTGACCGTGGTCCAAGGGTACTTGGAATCATTGCGCGTAGGCAATATTTTTGATCGCCGCTCGGCCGAAATGGCCTTTCATGCGATGCATGAAGAGGTGAAGCGGCTGCTATGCATTTTGGGAGACTTGCAAGATCTGTCCATTATGGATTCCGGCACCCGTCAGTTGAACTTGACTGAAACCTTGCTGAGTCACGTGATAGAAGCAGCGAAGAATCGGTTGGAGCCGCTTGCTCGCGAGAAGGACATCACGTTAATATGGGAGCAATCCCGCACTAGTGAGATTCCCGTCATGCTCGATGCTGAACGAATGAATCAGGTGCTGTACAACCTTGTCAACAATGCCATTCAGCATACAGCGCCCCAAGGGCAAGTCAGGATTTGCTGCGAGGCGAGCCAGAAACAATGCCAAATCCGGGTTGCAGACAACGGCAAGGGGATTGCGGAAGAGCATTTGCCATATATCTTTGAACGGTTTTACCGGGCGGATGAAGCGAGAAGCCATGGGAAGAACGAAGGAGCCGGCATCGGGTTGTCGATTGTCAAATCCATCGTGGAGGCCCACCAGGGGAGCATCTCCGTCAAGAGCAAACTGCATGAAGGCAGCACATTTGTCGTGACCATTCCTGCTGCTCCTCGAAATCTTTAGCAAAACTTAATCCTCTCTTTAGAAAATCTGAAGAAGACAAGGGTATGCTTCTTATCGGGAGCTGCTTTTGTCTTTTTTTGATGGATGACGGAAAGGGTGAGTCCACTGTGCAAGTGCGATATGTATGGAGCGAATTGGTGCATCGGCCGCAGCGGTCGGTCGTTGCGATCTTGAGCATAGCTTTGGGCGTTGCGCTGTTTCTAAGTTTGCAAGCGTATGCAGAAGGATATCAGAACGCAGCCAGAAAGCCTTTAACGGAAATTGGCGCAGATATAATCGTTCAGCGGGAGGGGGACATCCCCGAAGCATTCGAAGGCATTGTCTTCCCGCATTCCACCGCGCCGTTGCGGGAAGAGGAGATTGCAGCCATACGGGAAGTGGAAGGCGTGGAAGATGTGGGGAGAGCCTTGTTCTTCTGGGTATTCGAACCCGATCAGTTTATAGTCGGATTAGGCATGGATCCGGAATCGGATTTCGGTCCAGGCCGGCTGCGCGCCGCTGTCCGCGAGGGGAGGTTTCTGCAAAGCAGCGATACAGGTGTCGCCGTAGCCGATTCCAGTTATGCGGACCAATATCAGCTGCGGGTTGGCGACTCGGTTACGATCTCCGGCGAAGTCTTTGAACTGGTCGGTCTGGTAGACACGAGCCGCGTTGGGAATGTCGCCAACGCGAATGTGTACCTGCCTCTTGCAGATGCGAACAGACTGGTTCATGAGGCCCCCAATGTGAACGCCATTTATACGCTTGATGAGCAGGTAACGAATCTGTTATTTGTGAAAGCCGATTCCGTCCAGGCAGCGAAAGTTTCGGAAGCGCTTCAGCCGTTGCTTGGAGAGAAGACCCTGGTCACGACGCCGCAATCGTTCGAAGCGGTGTTCGGCACGACCTTTCAGCTGATAGACCGCTTTGGCTTTCTGGTGGGGTTCACCTGTTTGATATTGGCGCTTTTGAGTTTGCTTCGGGTTATTGTCGGAGGTCTGGCAGAACGCAAGCGTGATATAGGCATTATGCGGGCGGTTGGCTGGAAAAAACGGGACATCGTGAAACAGATTACGCGGGAATCCTTAGTGCTAATAATGGCGGGCTGGGGGATTGGCGCAATTGCTGCATGGGGGGTGACCCATGTGCTTCGGCTGTTCACCGTATCCATTCCTGTTCCTTGGGAGCTAAGTCCAACTCCCCACTTTATGGCAGGCGGCGCCAAGGAGCTGTCGTTGACGGTGACGCTGGAAGCTGCCGTCCATCTCTATGGACTTCTGGCAGCCTTGCTGCTTTGCTTGGGGATCGGCTGGTGCATAAGCTGGTGGCTCGCGAGAAATGCGGCGAATTTGAAACCTGTGGAGGTGCTGCGTAGTGAATAAATTAATGGAAGCGAAAGGGATCGTCAAGTCATATGGCAACGTTCAGGTTGTTCGCGACGGCACTGTGGAGATTTATGCAGGCGAATTTGTCTCCATAGTCGGCCGCTCGGGATCGGGCAAGAGCACGCTGCTTTACTTGCTTGCAGGTCTGGAGCAAGCAGATAGCGGCACTATCCGTTACAAGGATCAGCAGTTAAGCGCTTACAGCGAGGAAGAGCTGGCAGTCTGGCGCAGGGAACATATCGGGCTTGTTTTTCAAAATTATAATTTGATCCCGACATTAACCGCGTTGGAAAATGTTGCTTTCCCCTTGTATCCGATCAAGATGAGTGCGAATGCGCGCAAGCAGCGGGCGATGGAGATGCTGGAACAGGTTGGCTTGGCTGAACGTGCGAACCACCGCCCCCATCAATTGAGCGGAGGGGAGCAGCAGCGTGTTTCGATTGCTCGCTCCCTGGTTTTCCGCCCTTCCATTCTTTTCGCGGATGAACCGACCGGAAATCTGGATTCGGCCACAGGCGACCGAATCATGGATTTGTTCCTGCAGCTGCGCGAGGAACATCAGCTTGCCCTGTTCATCGTCACGCATGACGTGGAAAAAGTAGCCGCGCGCTCAGACAGACGAATTGAAATGAAGGATGGGAGGACGTTCAGCCATGAGGCAATGGAACATGCGAAGTAAATGGGTAAGAGGGGCTGCCGCTTGTCTGGTTATCGTGCTCATTGCCGCAGCTTGCTCGAATCGGCCCGCCTCAGTCCCGCAATCAGATTCAGAGGATGGAGACCCTGACCAGATACAAGTGGAAGTGTTGCATCTGAACCATTGGCCGGTGAAGAAGATATTAGACGACATTGAGGCAGTAGTTGCGGAATACGAGGATGATGTTGATATCCATTATTATGCGTTTGGTTCGAAGGAAGGAGAAGCGTTGGCGGAAGCGCGCAGCATTACCGGACACACGCCCTTGGTTATTTTCATCAATGGGCAAAAAGATTACCAGCTGGACGGGAAGGACGTGACCTTCTACAGCTTTCCTGAAGGGAGCGGCACGCTTATGATGGGAAGCGGCGGATGGGCCATGGATGATTTGCATGCCGTTCTGTCTCTCTTGTCGGGTGAATAACGATGGGAGCTTATATATGTTCACAATTGCGAAGCCGTCTGGTTCGTACTTTGAGTGTGGTGATCGGGATTAGCATGGGAACGGGCTTGTTTCTTGCATTATCTGCATTGGGCAATGGCTATCAGCAGGCGGCCAGGCTCCCCTTATCCGGCTTGGCCTCCGATATTGTGGTAAGCAAATCTGCCGACTCAACCTCTGCAGCTTCGCAAATTACGAGAGGCATCCGCATGCCCTTCGGCATCGAAGCGATTACGGAAGAGGAGCGGGCTCAGATCGCAGAGCAGCCGTCGATAGATACCTTGACAGGTGTCCTGCTGCTCTGGGATTTTGATCGTTCCGGCTACAAGACGATTCTAGGGGTGGATACGTCTGAGCATGCATCGGGCCCGGCTTATGTACTTGAAGAGGGGATTGTGAAGGGAAGAAGCTTCTCGAGTACGGATCGGGGTGTCGCGGTGGTGGATCGGCATTATGCAGCGTTTTATAATCTGCAGCCGGGCTCGGAATTGCTGGTCGGCGACCAGACGTTCCAAGTGGTCGGGACTGTCAGCCAGAGCAATACGAACCAGACGGCTGCCGCCAATGTGTATATCCCGCTTGCAGATGCCAGAATGCTGGCAGGGCTGGAGCAGGATGAGGTCAATCAGCTTTATATCCGCGTAGCGGATGCCAGCCGAATGGAGGAAATCACCCGGGAGATCGGGTATCTCCTGCCGCACGCGCACGTTGTTACAGAGGACAGCTTGATCCAGGTAATGGGCGGAATAGGCAAGGTGTCTGCGCAATTTGCGAAAGCGGCGGCAGCTGTCGGATTAGTCGGAGGCGTGCTCTTGGCCTGGTTTGCCTTACAGGGCATGATGGCAGAACGGCGGAAGGAAATTGCGATCATGAAGGCTTTGGGCTGGAGGAAGCGTGAGATTTACAAGCTGTTTCTGCTGGAAACTGCGCTGCTGGGGGGAATCGGCTTGCTGGCAGGCTTGGTGCTAGGATG
Organism: Xylanibacillus composti; assembly: GCF_018403685.1. NCBI lineage: Bacteria > Bacillati > Bacillota > Bacilli > Caryophanales > Paenibacillaceae > Xylanibacillus > Xylanibacillus composti. The sequence continues at coordinate 63,448 of NZ_BOVK01000031.1, read as the reverse complement.
GGGCAGTATGCATGCTGTCCAGCTGCTGCCTATGCCTGACATCCCGCTTGCAGGAATCGCCCACGAATTAGACAGCCTGAACCAGGTGCATACGAGCCAGCAGAGTGCTGCTTTGCCTGCTTATCTGGATACGGCGACAATCCTCCTGGCTAGTATTGCCGTTGGCATCAGCGTACTGGCCGCAGGCTGGAGCAGTGCTGCGAAGGTACTGCGCATGAAACCGGCTGCGTTGTTAAGGAATCAGTAAGATGAACGCACGGTTATGGCTGGCCTTCGCGTCGCTCGGACTAGGCATCTTTATGGTGAATATGGATAGCGCCATGCTGACAATGGCGCTCCCGCGGCTGGAGAAGGAGTGGGAGGTTCCGCTGCTTCAGCTGAAATGGCTTGTCCTCGGCTATTTGATCCTGATTACCGGACTGCTGCCCAGCATCGGCCGATTGTCGGACAGGGCAGGGAAGAAGCGGATATATATGCTGGGCGTTTCGCTGTTTACCGTCAGCACCTTGCTGTGTGCAGGAGCAGGCTCGTTCTGGCAGCTGCTGCTGTTTCGGCTGCTGCAGGCGATCGGCGCATCGATGATTATGGCGAACGCGATGTCGCTGGTGACACAGATCTTCCCGCAAGGCTTGAAGGGTCGGGCGTTGAGCGGCATCAGCAGCGTGATTGCCGTAGCAACGATCCTGGGTCCGGCAGTTGGCGGGCTGCTGCTTCACCTGTCGAGTTGGCGCGCGGTTTTCCTTCTGCATCTGCCGCTTGGCATTGCGGCGCTTCTGCTCTCCATCCTGCATATCCCTGCAGCCCCGCAGCATAAGCCGGCAGGGCAATCGTTTGACTACGTTGGAGCAGTTGCATTCTTCGTGGCCATGGCAGGATTGCTCTCCTATCTGTCCTGGGCGGACACGCTAGGATGGGCAAGCGCATGGGCAATGACGTTGTTAGGCGGCTCACTCGGCATGATGGCTTTCTTTATCTATTGGCAGGCGCGCGCCGCACACCCATTGCTCGAGCTTTCCCTCTTTCGAAAAAGCAGATTCATCTTCGCCAACTTGGCCTCGTACCTGTCCTTTGTCCTTACCATGCTGCCTGCCGTAGTATTGCCGCTCTATCTCATTCAAGTGATGCAAATATCCGAAGACACGGCAGGTGCCCTTATATCCGTACAAGCCGTCGCTATTGTGCTTGCCGCACCGGTGAGCGGGTGGATGACCGACAAGCTCAATGGGCGTATTCCCGCGGCAGTCGGCATGCTCTGCTGTGCCGCCGGGCTTGGGCTGTTAAGCGGTCTTGAACCCGGTACCGGATATGGGAGCATCGTGCTTGCCCTTGGCTTGTTCGGGTTGGGTATTGGCCTGTTCCAGGCCCCCAACCAGCTGGCAGTGCTGCAAGATGTGCCGCCGGACAAGAATGGAGCTGCAGGCAGCATCATGGCGACGATACGCAATTTCGGCAGGGTGTCCGGCACAGCACTGGCCTTCCTGCTGTATGCTTCCTCGAATTCAAGCCCGCTGCAGGGAAGCGGACAGGTCGCTGCGGCAGGTAACGTCCAGCTCGTCTTCCTGGCAGGCTGCGTGTTGGCATTCATCACCATCCTGCTTCAATTCGGAGACGTTCTGAAGTTCAAGCACGAACGCGCGAGCAGGTACTCTGCCAGCAAGCTGAAGCAGTGAGTGCCTGCTCCTTCGCCGCGACTATCGGCACCATGGTGCAGCCCGCCAGAGTTGATAATATCCATACTTCGCTTTCCATATAAGAAGGAGCTGACAGTCACGGGATGACTCGGAAACAGCTCCTTTTTCGTGCGAAAAATTCATGTTCCCAGACCCACTATTTGGTTTATAATGAGAAATATCGGATGAATCCCACATTTCTGTTGACCTTCCATTTCGAACGGTTTCAGGATGTTGCGAGTACTTCAAGTACTTCAAGGATGGGAACCGATTCGCAAGTACAAGGAAAATATGAGAAAATAATCGATCGATTGCCGTCAAACCCTACTATTGCGACCATTCATATGATAAAGTGTAGGGATATCAACGGACTCAGGAAATAAAATACACTCACGTCTCCATTCGCTGAAAATTCCAACTATTGATTACGGAGTGAACATTCATGAAACAGCTTCAACCGCTTCAAGCCTATTTGCAACAATCGGCCTACATCGATTTCCAGCATGCTTCTCTGCAGAAGCTGGTTACGTCTTTCAGACAAGAGACGGAGCTTGAGAGGATAAAAGCGGCGTTCGAGTATGTGCGGGATGAGATCCGCCATTCCATGGATATTCGTAATGAAGAGGTAACACGCCGAGCTTCGGAGGTTCTGGAGAAGGGGCATGGCATCTGTTATGCCAAATCGCATCTGCTTGCCGCATTATTAAGAGGGATGGGAATTCCATCGGGCATTACTTATCAGCGTTTGACCTTATCCGACACACCAGAGGACGGGTATTGCATTCATGCTTTGAACACCGTGTATGTACGTGAACTGGGGAAGTGGATCCGATTGGACGCGAGGGGCAACAAGGAGGGGATTGATGCCCAGTTTTCGACTGAGGAAGAGAAGCTGGCATTTCCCATTCGACCAGAATATGACGAGAGAGATTACGGCATCAACTTCCATGAACCGCACCCGGCCATTATCGAGACATTACAGACTTACACCAATAGCATAGAGATGTGCCAAGTGGGTTTGCCTGAACATTTGCAAGAGGAAGGAGAGAGATAGGATGAAAATGCGAATGCTGGTCATGCTTCTGCTGTTATCCGTCATGCTGACCGGATGTATAGCAGAGAATTCCGCTAACAAGGACTTATTTCAGTACCAAAATTCCTACATCGGAGACAACAGCGGAGTGGGAAATATCATCCAACGCCTGCCCAGACATGAGAATGTCAAACATTTGTCGCTTGCTACCGATGCCGAGCCTTACGGAATGGAGATTACTTACGAGGAGCTTCCCGCTAACATGACCGAAGAGGAGAGAAGAGAAGCCGTAATTTATAACGCGACATTCCTGTTCGCACTCGTTCAGAATGCGGAGTGGATTTCGTTCCGAATGGATGAAGAGGAATATGTGGTGTCAAGAGACAGCCTGCTTGCATGGTACGGTGGTGAGGAGTGGATGTCTTTTTCGAAGGAGGAGGACCTGCGCGTTTATATTCAGGAACAGCTGGAAGACCAGGAGAAGCTCAATCGTTTTTTTGAGGCTGAGTGAGGAATATAGGCAGAAGGGAGAGGTCAAATGGGAAGAGTTGTTTTATTAGAACTGAGCAGTCAAGAACCGGACGGAATTGCCATCGGGCTCATCCAGCATCACAGGCACAACGATGACAATGAGTCAAAGGAAATGTCCGAAGAAGGATGGGGAAATGGATGAAGCTGTTCTTGAGACAAGCAGACGCGTCCGACTTGCCCCTGCTGAGTCGTATGAATCGGCAACTCATCGAGGATGAGGGAAGTACGAATCCCATGTCTACCGAGGAGCTCCTTGTACGCATGAAGGGATGGCTCCAATCTGGCTGGCAGATTGATCTCCTCCTTCGGGACACTACTGTACTGGGTTACGCGCTATATCAATTGCGGAGAAATGAGCGCGGGAAGGAAGAGGTGTACCTGCGGCAGTATTTCATTGAACGAAAGCACCGCGGGCGTGGCTATGGGCAAGCGGGGATAGCCTTGCTGCTTGAGACAAGATGGGATCCCGGGCACACCATCGTCGTGGAAGTGCTGGAGACGAATCCCGCCGGGCATCGATTTTGGCAGCGGGTTGGTTTTGCGCCGTACAGTACAACCTTGACCAGGAACGGTTGACATGGGAATGCCGGGCTCGGGTTAGCGGATACTTGGAGAGGGGAAGATCCTTTACACAGATAACGTTTTCCGCTCATATTTCGTCAAAAATACAGAATGGAACTATGCACGATTACCGGTTGCGGGTAATACGGTGTGCATGAGCAAGCGGGAGTGTCCCCCACATTCTTGATAGGAAGAGGTTGCCATGAATGCATCCATGCTAGAAGCGGAAATCGCATATACGAAACTGTTCGCGCAGAGTGAGGATGAAGGAGATTTCATCCGATTTTGGGATGAGACGATTCCGGATATGTACACGCACAATTATATACTGGTCAAGCATAACCAAGCGCCTCTTGCAAAGATCCTGAAGGCAGAGCTTGCACAACGACATGCAGAGGGAAAAAAGTTTCTGCGGGCAGAGTTCAGTTTTGCTTTCGACAATAGTTTGCTGGATGAGTTGCCCATAAAGCCCAATGTGACACACTATGATTATATGGTCATCCATACGGATCGCTATCAGACGATTCAAGGAAATATGGATGGACGAGTCGAACCGGCATATCGCGAAAATGTGCTGGCCGACGGAATCGCCGTCGATGTTCTGGCGAATGAGGAAGCGATGGGGCTGGAATTTGCGGTAAGACGCATTCATCGCAAGTCCAAGGTGTATCAAGATTCGCTGCTCCCCTTGCAATTATATGTTTGCTACCATGGCAAACTGGCAGTAGGCAAGTGCGAGCTTATGATACTGCGGGATATTGCCAAGATTGAAGATTTCGACATCCTCGAGAATCATCAGCGCCAAGGCTTTGGCAGTACAGTTATTCGCCATCTTCTTAAACACGCAGCGGATCAGCATGTCAAACAAGCTTACTTGGTGACCAACAGTACAGATACAGCAAAAATAATGTATGCCAAGTGCGGATTCGTAAAGGCCGGTACGAAGACAGAGCTGTTTTTTCGGTTGGAAAATGACGCGCCATGATGAAGCGGCAAGTGGCAGCCTACAAAACAGGCTTGGATGAGGACAAGACCAGGTTTGAGCGAATCGTTGAACTGGTTATGTACGTGCCGAATTATTTACGATAAGCTTCAATTCACCCATTCATTACGAAGAGTATACCTGCGTAAAAGGAAGGGAGTGACGCTTGTGCTACGTCAGATGGGGTATGGATTTTTTGCTGTGCTGCTGGCGTTCGTGTCTTTTTTTACGGGGGAAATGGTCACGTTCGTCATGCTGGGATTTATCTTGATGAGTCTGTTGAATATTAATTCGACTTTGCAAGCCATTCTGCAAAAGATGAACCATCGCGATTAGACGGTAAGGGAACGGTTCTGATCCAGTTCTACCCACCTAGCTGATTGGAGGGGATAACTATGCAAAGAGGGCATTATAATCCATATAAGGATATGAGCTTGCATGCAAATCAGCCTGTCTCCAAGCCGCAACCGCTTGACGACCGGTGCGGATTTAACGATGTCATCGAGACGTATGATATTGTGAATGGCCACCAGTTTCCCAAGAGGCTGGATCACTTGCCGCGCGCCATACGCGGTGTGTTCAGATGGACAATCATCCTCTGGGTGTCCAGCTTCATCGTCTTTCAGGTATGGTCGGTTGTGTCGATGTTGAAGTGAATGGATTGAATAGAATTGTTTAAATAGTTGGATTTTAATTGCGACTATCGAATGGGGCGGTGAAGGACAGTAGAGTCCATGAGGAGTGGAGGGAGTGTTTTGCAAATTGCAGAAATTACACTGCTTGTCAATCAGTTGGAGCCCGTTACGCGGTTTTATCATGAGATTTTGAAGTTCCCGGTCATTGAGTGTACTGGGACAACTGTACGCCTACAATGTGGGTCTTCTGTACTCTCGTTTCAGCAAGAGGATAAGATTTCCTCACCTTACTACCATTTTGCGTTTAATATCGCTGAGAACAAGCTAGATCTTGCAATGGATTATTTGAGACAAAAAGGGATTTCACTTAATCGAACAAATGAAAGTGAAGTGTTCTATTCAGAAAGCTGGGATTCCCATTCAATCTATTTTTACGATCCGGCTGGAAATATCGTTGAGTTTATCGCCAGACATCGCCTGCCGAGCAAGCCTGGTACGACATTCTCCACCGACGACATCTTGAATATAAGCGAAATCGGCTTACCCACAAGTCAAGTGGAGGCGTTGTCGGACTTGTTGGTACACCAGTTAGATGAATGTGTGTACATTTCCGGCGATGCTGTTTTTACACCCATTGGCGATGAAGAAGGATTGTTGATTCTAACCACACTGGAACGGCAATGGCTGGGGTCAAATAAGAAAGTAGAGATATTCCCGCTTAAAGTGCAAATAGATGGAAAAATGGTTGAGTTGCGTAATTTTCTGAATCTCCCATATTGCCTAACAACAGCTTGATGCGAGATTGGCATGATAGGAGTCGGGAGAAGAACATCCCGGAAATTCATGACTTCAATGTGCTGCAGAAGTTCCAACGTATGGGCATTGGTTCAAGACTGATGGATCATGCCGAACAAATGATACGTGAACGGTCCCGGATAGCCGGGCTGGGTGTTGGAATCTTCTCCAACTATGGAGCGGCTCAAGTGCTCTATGCACAACGTGGCTATATCCCGGATGGGAAGGGCATTCACGAAGGGCAGCGCTATATCCAACATGGCGAAACGATAACCGTGAATGATGACATTGTCTTTTATCTCATTAAGCATTTAAGCCGTAATGATTGTTCAGGAGAGCGTATGTGCGGGGAGGAAGGGTCATGGAAGTCCGATACCTGGAGTATGTAATCAGTGATGACAAGTCTAAGCTGCAAATCGACCAAGTGCTGGGGTTTATGGCACGGAGTTATTGGGCAAACAAGAGGCCGTCAACCTTGACGCGCAAAGCGATCGAGCATTCATATTGCCTGGGCGTGTATCAGGATGAGGAACAGGTAGGATTTGCCCGGATCGTGACGGATCATGCCACGATTTACTATATTTGCGATGTATTTATCCATGAGGACCACCGCGGCAGGGGGATCGGAAAGAAACTCATCGAACTAATTGTGAACGCTGACGGCCATGATCAGATGATGGGCTTGCTGGGGACAGCTGATGCACATGAGTTGTATGAGCAGTTCGGGTTCATCCGGGATGCGGAACGCTTTCTAAGGAAGTCGCCCCAATTTGTAATTCAGCAGTAAGGGAACTTCGCAATGGTCGACTGACACGCCCGGCAACGCAGCTCGCATTGATATATACGTCCACTAAGTTGGAAGGAGCAACTGCATTTCCACGCAGTTGCTCCTTCCAATTTTTTTTTGTTCAGCGCCAGTTCGACACAATTTCCTAAGGTGTTATATTAAGATTGTGGTATAACCTAAAAACTGTTGTATTTTAGGGTGCTCTCGAACTGGCATACAATAAGGTGGAACCAAATCACATACACAAAAGGGAGGTACCCAGCATGACTGACAGCTACACACGCAAGAAGCGCCGCCTGCCAATGTTGATCGCCATGATGCTTTCCCTGACACTGATCATCTCCGCTTGTAACCAATCCGGAGGATCTGGTCAAGCTGACGGAAGCAACCAAAACGGAGAGAACCGTTCAAGCGAGATCGGGGAACAAATTTTGAATGATCCCGTGAACTTCAAGTTTGATCCGCCGATCCAGTTCTCAACAGCCATTACGTTCCAACAACAAACGGATATTGATTTCAAGCCTGGCGAGAACATCGAGGATCATGTGCACCTGCGTTGGATGCGGGACGAGTTGGGCTTGGAAGTGTCCTATGACTTTGTCGTACCCAATTCCGATGATTATGAAACCAAGATGCGCCTGCTGCTGTCCGGCAATCAGCAGCTTCCAGACGTGATCACAGCGTTTACAACTTTGGCTGACGATCTAATTGCCGCGAAAAAAGTGATGCCTCTGAATGACTTGATTGATAAATATTTATCTCCGAACTTGAAAGCGCTTTATGAAGAATACCCGTCCATGCTTCATCCGGTGACGCGCGATGGCGTCATCTATGGTCTGCCGAACATGTATGCCATGGATGAGGGCACCATTATGTGGGTGCGCGAGGATTGGTTGCAGAACGTAGGATTGGAAGCGCCAACGACGCTTGAGGAATTTGAAGAAGTTTTGCGCGCTTTCACCGAGGATGACCCTGATCAGAACGGTCTGAACGATACTGTTGGGCTCGCTGTTTCACTGAAGGATGGTCCATATCAGTGGATGGCATCGGCCGATTCGATTGTGGGCATGTTCAGCGATTACGTTGCGCAAACGACTAACCCAGCAGAATATTGGCATGAAGAGAATGGCCAGCTGATCTATGGCACTACGCATCCCGATCAGAAGAAGTTTCTGGCGAAGATGCGCGAATGGATGGAAAAGGGGTATATTGATCCGGAAGCGGGCATCAAGGACCCGACTAAAGCAGGCGAGATGGCGGCCTCCGGTCAAGCGGGCATCATCTTCGGGCCATTCTGGATGAACGGTTATCCGCTCAGCGGCGTTCCCGAATTCCAGCCGTATCCTAACCCGGTCGGACCGGGCGGACAAGTGGGCCGTGCGGAGAAAAAGATGGTGCATGATTACACGATGTTCAACATCGATTTTGAGCATCCTGAAGCCATTATTGCGTATATTAACAAGCTATTTGCCACGAACTTTGGCGAGGGTGATCCTTATTTCGATCCGAAGTTAAAGCACGGCTGGCATGAAGGTTACGATTATGTGGAACATGAAGGCAAGATTTATCACAACAATTTCGATCAGCATGGCATCCCGGAATCCAAGTGGCCGAAACCGGACGATCCGACAGTAACGTACAGCATCAAATTCCCGATAACGGGGGCGCCGTTCGTGCCTTATCTGGGAGACCCGGCATTCCAGAAATTCAAGGATGATCCTGAAGCTGATCCGAACAATGCGATGGAATCACGCGTGAAGAGATCGCAGCAGCGTCAGCTGGAAGCGGGACTAGTACGAATCAGTCAGAACGATACCGCGATTCACAATCAATTTAATGGACCGCCAACCAAGACCATGCTGTCCAAGAGCGAATTGCTTACCAAGCTTGAGTCGGAAAGCTACCTGAAAATTATTTATGGGGATCAGCCGATCGACTATTTCGATCAGTTCGTAGAGGAATGGAAAGCGAACGGCGGCAATCAGCTGATCGAAGAAGTAAACGAATGGTATGAATCCACCAAATAGCATCTTGCAATCTTGAAGAGGATGGGTCGGCAACGACCCTTTCTCCTCCTTATGGCTACCTGGCGTGGACATCATTCCGGGCACCGTTCGAAAAGGGCGTAGTTCCCTCTCGGCATTGACGGGCTTGTCCGGCAGAAAGGAAGTGAACAGCAACGATGGCTGCAACGGAACCATCTCCAACTCTTCATCCGCCAACACTACAGCGCAAGAGCTCAGGTAAGAAGTTTATTTCCTACTGGCGCAAAACATGGCCGCTGCATGTACTTCTGCTTCCAGCAGTGGTCATCGCGCTTATCTACAACTATACGCCGATGTTCGGCATCATTATCGCATTTATGGATTACCGACCATGGCTTGGCTTTAGCGGATCACCGTGGGTAGGTTGGGAAAATTTTGAGTACTTGTTCGGGTATCGGGACGCCAGGCAGGTCATCTGGAACACTGTATTAATCGCTTCACTTAAAATTCTCATGCAGATGTTCGTCCCGGTAATCTTTGCGCTATTGCTTAACGAGATTCGGATAATCTGGTATAAGCGTACCGCGCAGACACTCGTTTATTTGCCGCACTTTTTGTCCTGGGTTATTCTTGGCGGGATCTTCGTCGACATTCTTTCGATTCGGGGAGGAATAGTGAACCGGTTTTTGGGCGTGTTCGGTATTGAACCGATCTTTTTTCTGGCCAACGGGGATTGGTTCCGGATTACAGTGATCTTATCCGATATATGGAAGGACTTCGGATTTTCGGCGATTATCTTCCTGGCGGCAATCGCCGGTATTAACCCGGCGCTTTACGAAGCCGCAGCGATCGATGGCGCGAACCGTTGGCAGCAGGTAATGCGCATTACCGTGCCCGGTATTATGCCGATCTTTATCGTTGTGGTGACGCTGTCGCTCGGGCGCGTGCTGGACGCCGGCTTTGACCAGATTTTCAACCTGTACAACCCGCTTGTATACGAAAAAGGAGATATTATCGACACCTTTGTGTACAGAGTCGGTCTGCAGGGAGCCCAGTTCAGCTTTGCAACGGCGGTCGGACTATTTAAATCAGTCATCGGGTTTATCCTTATCGTCATCAGCTATCGGATGGCTTATAAATGGGCGGGGTACCGCATCTTCTAGAAAGGGGGACAAAGCTTGCATTATCGTTCAACGTCTTATACGATCTTTCAGATAGTAAACTATGTGCTGATTGGCGTGCTCAGCTTGCTTTGTATCCTGCCGCTTCTTCATATCCTTGCGGTTTCTCTAAGCTCGCGTGAAGCTGCCACAGCTAATATCGTCAACTTCTGGCCCGTCGGATTTACGCTTGCCGCCTACGAGCAGACTATTGGCAACGAAAACTTTCTGCGGGCCCTGATGATCGGTTTCCAGCGGACGATACTCGGAACAATCGTATCGATGAGCATCATCACCATGGCGGCATATTCCTTGTCTAAGTCGAATCTTCGGTTCCAGGGACGCAATATTTATGCATGGTTCTTTATCTTTATGATGCTGTTCAGCGGCGGTCTAATTCCAACCTACCTGGTTGTGACCAAAACCGGCATTTATGACACGATTTGGGCGCTTGTCATCCCATCCGCAGTCAATGTATGGAACATGATCCTGATGCTGAACTTCTTCCGCAATCTACCTGGCGAGCTGGAGGAGGCCGCTTTGATCGACGGTGCGGGGCATTTTACAACGCTGTTCCGCATTTATATTCCAGTTTCTTTGCCCGCGATTGCCACCATGACGCTGTTTACCATGGTCTTTCACTGGAACTCCTGGTTTGACGGCATTATATATTTGACGAAGCTGCAGGATTATCCGCTTGCTTCCTTCCTGCATACCGTCGTGGTCAAGGAGAACTTCAATGAAGTAGGCGTCGATCTCGAGAACTTGCAGCAAATCTCGAACCGGACGGTCAAAGCTTCGCAAATCTTTATCGGGGCGCTGCCGATTTTGCTCGTATATCCGTTCCTGCAAAGGTATTTCGTCAAAGGGATTGTACTAGGCTCTGTCAAGGAATAAGAAAGCGCTTCAATTTTCTTAAGTCTCCCTCTTTCGCAATCGTCCCTATGGCGTTACAATAAAGGGACCCTGTTGGAAAGGGGAGGCTTCCATGTTTGCCCGAATGAATACGTTTACAAAAATAACGGTGATTATCGTCATGCTGCTCGTTCCGATTCTGGCGGTGTATATTTATTCCAATCAGACGAGCATACGCGTCGTGGAAGAGCAGTTGATCCAATCTAACTTCAATCGTCTTTCCTTCTTTCTAAGGCAAATGGACAATATCAGTGAACAGATATGGCGATCCTCTTACTTGATGCTCGAAGACCCTGATGCGATCCGCATGCAGAACCAGGCGATGGACAATCGAACCTTAGTTTCACTCTTGTCCAGGCAGGCTGTGGTGGAGGATCTGGAGAAGCTGCGAACTTCCCTGCCCTGGGATGTTGAGCTGACGATTTATGCGCCGGAAACGGAACTGGTCGTGACGACTACTCGCAAACGCGATTATGATTTCTCCTATTTCGAATCAAATTACAGCTTGCAATGGTCTTATCGGCTACTCAACTTGAACGGTGAGAATGAGGCTTATATGGTTAGGCACATGACGAAGCCGTTCGCTATGGAAATGAATCAGGAAGCAATGGGACTGATACTTGAGGTTGCTGTTCCAGAACGCGAAATCGCAAATTTGCTGGAACAACTGAGAGCGGACGGTCCGGGTGAGCCCATTTTTTATCATATGGATTATGGTGCGGTGGGCAGTCCGTCAGCCAAGGCAGAACAGCTTGCTTCCTACGAGGAATTGCTGCGAACTGTTGTGCTGCAGGATCAGGGACATGAGATTGTGGAAATCGGACGGATCGCCTATTTGATGAATTACGCCCGGTCTGAAACGTTGAACTGGTATTTGATCGATATGATTCCGCTGGAATCGATTATGCAGCCGATTGAGCATACGATGCTCCTCTTTTATTTGACAGTCGCCCTGCTGCTATGCATTGGGCTAGTCTGCGCATCGCTTCTATATCGCAATGTGCAAATGCCCATCCATCGGTTGACCAGAGGCGTCCAACGGTTGAGGCGAGGCGAATATGCCTTTCGCCTTACAGGGAAAATACCGGACGAATTTGCTTACTTGTTCTCGGAATTCAACGTGATGTCTTCTGAAATCCAGACATTGATCGAGAAAGTATACGTGGAACAAATCAACGTGCGCAAGGCAAAGCTTAGACAGCTGCAAGCACAGATTAATCCGCATTTTTTATATAACAACTTCAATTTTATACAAAGTATGGCGCAGATGGACAACAAGGAAGCCGTCATCGCCTTCACGCAGCACTTGAGTCATTATTATCGCTATACGACACGAATGGGGGACGGCCTCACCACACTGCGGGAGGAATTGTCGCTGGTTCAAAGTTATCTGGAAATTCATAAAATGCAAATGGAACGCCTGGCTTACGACGTGGATGTGGATGAAGCGCTCATGTCCGCATCCTTTCCTCCGTTGCTCCTGCAGCCGGTAGTAGAGAATGCTGTCGTGCACGGCATAGAGAATAGGCTGGGCGACGGATATATTCGTATTCGCGGTGAGCAAACAGCGCAGGGCTTCCAGTTGATCGTGGAGGACAATGGAAAAGGAATGACACCGATGGAGCTTCGCAGGCAATCGCAGCAGCTGCTTCAGGACAGTATGGAAGAGGAAGGCTGCGGCCTTAGAAATGTGCACCAGCGCCTGCAGCATATGTTCGATCCTCGATCAGGGCTAGCTCTTGCGGAGTCGCCGTTCGGCGGTCTTCGCGTCACTCTGCAAGTGGTATTGCCAAAGGAGTAATCAGTCAGACATCTAGGTTGGAGGGGTTCGATGTTCAATTTGTTGATCGTTGATGACCATCCCTATCAAGTCGACAGTATTGTATACACCGTTGAGCAAAGTTCATTGGACGTCGGTGCGATCTACAAAGCGCATTCTGCTGCCGAAGCATTGGAATGGATGAAGCGCGAGACGATTCATATTGTCATTACCGATATCCGCATGCCTGAGATTAGCGGTATCGGACTGATCGAAAGGATACGCCAGACGTCAAAGCAGGTGAAGTGCATTCTGCTCTCCAGCTATGCCGATTTTGAGTATGCCCAGCAGGCATTGGAGCTGCAAACCTCGAAGTACTTGATGAAACCGGTCAAAACGCACGAACTCATAGAAACTCTGCAGAATGTGATGGAGCAGCTGCGTGCGGAGCAGGAGGCGGAGCAGACGATGCAGCAGACGATCTATACCTTTCGCGAGAATTTGCCAATTTTGCGGGAGCGCTTGCTGCAAAAGCTGTTGAGTGGAGAGAATGTCCCGAAATCGGAGCTGACCCACAAGCTCTCTGCTTATAACCTGCCTTTCGAGGTGGGGGATAACGTGGCGTTGGCCGTCTTTCAGCTCGAGGATGACTTAACAGGGTATAATGAATACGATGTGTCGCTGCTCATGTATGCTGTCTCGAATATAGCCGAGGAAGTATTCGGAGATTGCTTTGATGTATGGCATACCCGTTTTACAGCGAAACGTCTGGTCATGCTTGCGAAAACGGCCGGACATAAACAGATCTATCAACCGCAAGGTCAACTAGAACGGAAGGCGAAGGAGCTTCAGAGGCTAGTATACCGCTATTTGAAGCATATGCTGTCTGTTGGGGTTTTGCATTCATGGAGACGCTTTCCGGAGGATCTGGCCGTGTCTTACGAGAAGGCCAAGCGGCTGCTGCGCAGCCAGGAAGGGAAGGCGGCAGGATTTTTTGCCGGTGTAGAAGATCTGCCAGATCCGACATTGCAGGGATTAATCGAGTCGTTGTATGCGCAGCCTTCACTCATGACGCTCCTGGAAACAGGGAGATGGCAAGATGCCAGAGCGCGGCTCGAAATCATCTTTGCTGAACTGGAGCAAAAATGGATGTGTTCCAGCGAATATTTGTCGGAGGCCTTCTTCATTATTGCGGGGACGTTCCAATTCGTAGCCCACAAAAATGGCAAACGGCTGATTGATGTCATCGGCGTGTCCGATCACGCTTTGATACAGGAGTACATTCATTGGGACTTGTCTGCGTTCCGCTCGTGGGTGCTTCGTTCATTGGAACGACTGCAAATTTTAGCAGCGTCAACCTCCTATGATCAAAACCGGTCTCTGATTCAGCGTATTCACCAGTTTATCGAAACGAATCTGGAGAAGGATGTGTCCCTGCAATCAATTTCTGAAGCGGTTGGCCTGCATCCATCGTATGTTTCAAAGGTGTACCGTGAGGAGACCGGGTTGACGCTAAGCGATTACCTGCTGCAGTACCGGCTGGAATACTCGGCTGAGCTGCTGCGAAATACAGATTGCAAGGTATACGAGGTGTCAAGTCGGGTTGGGTATCAGACGCCGCATTATTTCATCAAGCTGTTCAAAAAAGCGTACGGCATGACTCCTCAGCAGTTCCGCAACACCTTGAAGGGGGCATCCGGCTAATCTCGTTGCATGCAAAAGAAGCTGAGCCTTGGTTCCGGGGGAACCTCGGTTCAGCTTCTTTTGCATAGTTGGGCACGATGCAGAAATGCTATTGAGCCAGGGCCTCATAGATTCGGAGAGCGTTCGACGTATCCTGCACGCCGCTGCGGATCGTGAAGATTTTCGAATTTTGGTCCATCATGACGCCCTCAAAGACCGGGTGATCGGTTAAATCTACGCCATATAAATGCGGTTGAGTATCTGCAGTATATTGATGATAGACAAGCCGTTCCTCACCGAACATTTCTCGCAGCCTATCCTCGTAATCGTCCAATGGGAGAAAAGCTCCCTGGTTCCCGACAATCTCAAATTGCTGGGGGTCCATTACATAAAGGTCCGGTCGTTCCGTAGCCAACATCACCATCGCTTTTTGCAGCATCCCTATATCGAACGTATCCATTTGGTCATGCGGCGCGAATACAAGCTGTACCTTAATGCGCTGCCATTCCGGCACTAAAGCCGTCATTCGTTGTTCCAGCGACTGTTCTTCATCGTCAGCTTCGATGTTGGCATAATAAGCGCCGAAGAGCATGACAGCGGCATCCTCCGGTACTTCTGCCGCATTATTCAGAAATGTGGAAAGCATCATGCCGGCGAAGGCGACAATGACCGCGGTGCCAAAAATATGAAGCTTATAAGCGGAGAAGAAATGCTCGACTTTCCTTCTGGTCGGCGACTTCTTCATTTCTGCCTGGTACACCTCGTTGTTCTCCATCATTTTATTGAGGTGATAATCCTTAAGTTGTTTGTATGCCTGGCTAATGGCTTCAAATTCTGGTACATCGTCCGGGCTTTTCCGATGTCTCCGGACTATTAAGTAGTACCGATTCTCAATTTCCTCCATCTCCGCATGTTCAGATACACCGAGAAGCTCGGCGGCTTTCTTCAAGTCGTCCACGCTTATCACCAAATTTCATCAGTAATTTATGTTCTCTGTTATTTTATCATGGAAGCGCTCCAAAATGAAGTTCGCCGCAATCCGAACATTCGTTTGTTGTCGATTCGCTCGAAGTGCGGTAGAATGATGGAATATATAGGATAACACCGGATTTCGGCAGGTATGGTTCAGATGTGGAGAAGGATTGTGAAGATGGTTGATATTCAACTTCATAGCAGACCGGGCTTTAAACTGACAGAGGAAATTGCAGGTTTGATACGATCGCTTACAGGAACATGGTTCACCGAACAGGTAGCCGAAGAGATGCGCCGGGATTTGCTGCTGCAGGATGTGCTTTGCCTTTACAAGGAAGGGAGATTGACCTCATTTACATCGTTTACAAGCTTGGAAGGAGCATTGCATATCACGTGGATGGCGACGCATCCCGACGAACAAGGACGAGGATATGGCAGCCGTCTGTTATCCGCCCTCATTCATCATGGCCAAACACTTGGCTTCCCACAGATTAAGCTTTGGACAGTTCCGCCCGAGACGAATGCACGCTATGCATGCACGATTCGCTTCTATGAGAAGCATCAGTTCATGGTTGTGAAACGTTACGCTGACCTGTGGGAAGGCGGAGCGGTAGAGATGAGCTGATCGTTGGCATAAATGGATAGTCTAACGGAAACCAGAGACACTATTTGGCGCTTTTCAGGGTGATTAGAATGCTAACGGAAGCCAGAGACCTTATTTGGTGGATGATATGCGAAAAACAATGATTTCGGTAGATTTAAGGTCCATGAGTTCCGTTAGATTGCAATCTGCGCAAAAATGAGGCCTTTAACGGCTGTGATTTCCGTTAGCATGTCATCTGCAGCTTCCTCGTACATCCGTTCTGACAGTGAAGGAGGGAAGAAGGGAATATGGAACCGATACTAGCCGCAAAATTGTTCGTCGAATCCAACTTTCATCAGTCGCCCTTCGCTCTTGCTGCTGGCAGTGTCATACGAGGAGAGGGAACCATCACTTCGGATTTAGACATTGTGATCGTGGATGACTGTATTGACCGTGCCTATCGGGAGTCCTTCCATGCATATGGATGGCCTATTGAGGTATTTGTCCATAATGAACAAACCGTGAGGGAATATTTCGATCATGATATACAACGAAGACGGCCCTCCTTGGTGAACATGGTCGCAGAAGGTATCCTCATTAAGGATCTCGGTGCGCTCGGCAAGGGATTGAAAGAGCTGGCTCATGAATTGCTGGCAGCAGGACCGGCCCCGTTCACACCAGAAGAGTCTGAAACGAGAAGATACATCATCACAGATCTGCTGGACGATCTGATAGGCGCTCAGAATTACGACGAACAGTTGTTTATCTCTTATAAATTGGTAGAGCAAACATGCAATTTTCTACTTGTAAACCGCCAAGAGTGGATGGGCCGTGGGAAATGGGTCCCGCGTCTGCTGAAGCGATCGGATGAAGCTTCGTACCAAATTTTGATAAAGGCTTTGAAGCAACTATATGTACATCAAGAGAAACAGCCGCTAATCGATTGGATAGTGGTAGAACTCGAAAAGTACGGGGGACGTTGCTTTGCGGGCTATTCCCGAGGAAAACCATAGGTGAATGCGGTTCCATGTAACACAGCTTGATTTCTTTTCTTCGAGGTGGGAGCGAGTGTTTGTTATTATCCGAATTATCAGTGCGCCGATAGCTGCTGTCATCATTTGTTTGGCGTGGGCGTGGGTCCATACTGTGCCGCAATCGGAACGGCTAGATGAGGTGTACTATTTTTCGTTCAGCGGGAATTTTATAACGTCACTCATATTTGCCGTACCTATCTACCTGTTACTGGGTCTCCCGTATTCGTTACTTATAGATAGTGTGGTTACTCGCATTCGGATGAATCGATGGTTTCAAGAAGTTCTGATTATGCTTTTGTACATGGGAGGGGGGATTCTTGCGTTGCTCTTTTTCTTCATCGTGATAGGTAGAACGTCGATTGGCCATCTCATTATGAGCAACCTCCTCCTATTGGGCAGCCTCTCAGCATGGATCTATTATTTGGTCATTCGGCTATTTGAAAGAGTGTGGTCAACGCAATATCGTCGAAGGGAGAGGGATCATTCATGAGAATCGTCCCGCGGATTCTACTTTGCTGCAGCTTGCTATTGTTGTTCGCCTTGGCATCGAACGATGATGCTTATGCATGCTCGTGCATCAGCGTGCCGATTGAGGAGCAATACGAGCGTTCGCACATTGTCTTCCTTGGCACTGTAATCGAGAAGGATGGGCAAGGCGGAAATATATTCGAGATCGAACGCGTCTGGAAAGGCAGTGTGCTGGGCAACACCCTCTATGTATACGGCGGATCCTTCGGGATGTGCGGGATAGAGTTTGAGATGGGCCAGAAGTATTTGATTCATACTTGGCATGCCGAAGGTATGGAGAGAACCGGAATATGCAGCGGGAACTTGCTGGCCAGCGAAGCCGCTGAAGATATCCAAAAGCTAAATGAATGGAGGGCGTCGGAGAAACAGAAATCGTTGGCAGCAGCAACCTTGCTGATCATATCTATTACCGCAATCTTAGGGTTGTCTTACTGGACAATGATACGGAGGTAGAGATAAGACGACGTGTCGCTTTGCAATTCGGTATGAGGCACTTTCATAATGAGGCATTTTCTCCAAGGAGAACCTGCGGAAAGGAGAATGGCAATGATTGTTCGCATTCATCACGCACAGATTACGATCCCGAAAGGCGAAGAGGAAGCGGCCAGAACGTTCTATTGCGGCGTCCTGCAGTTGAGGGAGATCCCAAAGCCGGAGTCTTTGTTGGCCAGAGGTGGCTTCTGGATTGAAATAGGTGACCAGCAAGTGCACATTGGCACAGAGGACGGAGTGGATCGATTCATAACCAAAGCCCACATTGCCTATGAAGTAGAGGATATCACAACGGTTCGACAACGTTTGGAGGAGCAGAACATAACGATAGTGGATGCTGTCCCCATTCCCGGCTACGACCGGTTTGAATTTCGCGATCCTTTCGGAAATCGAGTAGAGTGCATACAACCTGTACCCTTGTAAGGGAGGTGTGGCAATGGGGCATGCACTTGTAGTGGGTGGCTCTGGCATGCTTCGTGGGGTTTCCATTTGGCTTGCCGAATGCGGATTTAAGGTTTCTGTCGTCGGCAGGGAACTAGGAAAACTGCAAGCGCTTGCGGCAGACAACAGCCGTATTATACCAGTAATGGCAAACTATTATGATCCCGTTTCATTCAGCGAACGGGTGGAGCAAGCTGTGAAGGAGCGAGGCACCTTCGATCTCATGGTTGCCTGGCTCCATAGCCGACATTCTGAAATCCTCCAACAACTAATCCTGCTTAACAGGGGGCACGGTCAGGGATGGTCGATATACCACATATTGGGGAGTCGCGACCCTGCTGGTCTGCTTCGTGAGGAGCTCAGTCAACTTGAAGGGATCTGTTATCGCCAAGTTCAGTTGGGAAGCATAGAGGAGGACAGTGGTACCAGGTGGTTGACTCACGCAGAGATTGCGAGCGGCGTCATTTCTGCGATCCGCAGCACAAGATCCTATTATGCAGTTGGCAGAATTCCTACATGCACAGAGGAGGAAGGCATTGATGATTAAATCCAGATTTGTCCGCCACCATGGCATTGCCATCCATGTACTGGACTCAAAGACGATGTCAGATCCTACCTTACCTCCGCTTGTCATTAGCCCCGGCTTGTCAGAGACAGCAGAAGAATATATGGAATTTATGCATGAGATGTATCCCCGCCGATGCATCGTACTTTCCTATCGTGGAAGGGGAAGAAGCGATACACCTGAGCGGGGCTACGGGCTGGCCGAGCATGTGACCGATTTGCAAGCTGTCATAAGCGAGGCGAACTTGCCTGCATTTCATCTAATGGGCCATTCGCGCGGAGTGTCGTATGTACTGGGCTATGCGCTCAACCATAACGAGGCCATCCGATCCCTTGTTTTGGAAGATTATCCCGCCGAGCACAAGAAGATGCCCGAAAGCTGGGCAGAATTCTATATACGTGATTATCTGATTCCTGCACAGCGGGAAGCCCATATTCGGCAGGAGGCAGTCAGAGGAATTGAACGGGAATCCACTCAACTATCTCTAGCCAAGAGATTGAATTTGCCCGTGTTAATCCTGCGGGGGATGCAGGAAGGCAGCATGCTGACGGATGCGCATATGCAGGAATATGAGAGCCTGTATATGCATCTCGAGAAAAAGAACTACCCAAACTCGGGACATGACATCCGAAATACTGAAAGTGCTGCTATGGTGAAGGATATTCAGGCTTTTTTAGCTAGAGCAGATATTAGGGCAACATAACTTGAATAGAAACTAGCTTCATTAAACCCAAATTGTTCCTTCATGTACTGCTTTGGTAGAAATGGATAGTCTCACTCATAGGTTGCGTCAGGAAAAAAGGTTATCCACCCGCTATCATATGGGTTATAATGGAATATGTAATAGATTCTAAGATTAACACCGAATTGAACGATAAGACGAAGGAAGTGTGAAACATGAAGGATATCTTAACGCGAATCGATTGCAATTTTATTCCTGTCAAGGATTTGTCTGCATCCATTGATTGGTATACGAATAAACTAGGTTGCAGATTTATGTGGCAAGAAGGCGATTATGCTGCACTAAACGTCCATCTGAGCCAAGAGGGGCAAGGGAATATCGTGTCTGGCCTTGCTATGATTACGCTCTTGCAGGTAGAGGAGATTGTGCCGATGTCGTTTTTTTACCAGCAAACCCCACATCCGATGATTAATTTCTATTCGTCGGATATTCAATATACACATGCCAAGTTGAAGGAAAACGGCGTTCAAGTCAGTGAGATTAAAGATATGGGCGGCATACAAGCGATGGAATTCACTGAGCTGAACGGTCACTTGATGGGCATCTGCCATTTCTAACTGTTCATCAGAATCGGATTCGATAAGGAGAAAATGGAAATGCAAGAGGTGCGAGGGTTCAATCATCTGACATTAAATGTAGGGAATCTGGAAAAGACCATTTCCTTTTATACGGAGATTCTTCAAATGACCTTGTGCCACCGAGGCAGACGTGATGCTTATTTGGAGTGGGGGAATGCCTGGATTTGCATTGTGGAAGAGCCTGACTTTGCTTCTGTACCCGCCCGCGTTTTAGGGATGAATCATATAGCATTTTATATAGAAGAAAGCGGGTTTCAAAGTGCTGTTCGATTGCTCCGGGAGCGAGGGGTGACGATTGTTCGCGGGCCGCTGAAACGCGGGGCTGGATGGAGCGTCAATTTTCTAGATAACAACGGTATCGAATTTGAGCTACATACATCTACATTGGCGGAACGCATGTCTGTCTGGTCATAGCCTCGATAGGTTCATGCACGTGTATATTTTCCGCTACCACTCTTTGAAAATGGAGCATAAAATTCATGCAAATTAATGAAGCAATCGACGCTTTCATCCAAACATGGAAGGAAGAATTAGACACAAATTTAAGTGATTCCATATCCATCAGCATAAGTGACCCGTTGTGGCGGGAGTAGAAAGACATGGAGGCAGTCATGGAAATAATAATAGCTCTTTTTGGTTTCTTGATTCTTGTCGAGGTGATCTATATCGAAATTCGACTTCGCCAGCAAATTTCATTCCAGAAGCAAATGATCGAGAAGTTGGACGCACTCGTAGAGGCTGTTAGAAAGCGGCGATCCTAATATGGAAACGGTCTTTTATGTTTGAATTGAAACGGTAAGAGGGTTGTTGGCGCAACAGGGTTCTCTGGAAAGGAGAGCCGTGCAGAACAAGGGGGAACATATGAAGAAGTGGTTTTTCGGAATACTCATTCTGTTACTATTCATTTCCGGCGGCCTAAGTTATTGGAACTGGTCCAGTGAAGGAGGGTATGCAACGCCGCTAGAAGCGGTTCATGCATTCAGAAGCTATAAGGGGACCCTGATCCATGAGCATGACGTCGATGGTGGGAAAGTGTTGTTTTTACATAGGGGGCTGCAAGTAGATGAGTGGAATTTCCAGGCCGAGTATGTGAAGGAGACGAGGCGGGGATGGATTTGGGGATACGGAGGAGGCCATTCCGCGGCATTCGGTGATCACCCCCCATCCGAGCGCTGGTCGTACCAGTACTTCCCGAGCACGAAAGGGACGCCATACGAATCTCCGTTTCCAATGCTGTACGGCTTGATGGATTCGGCGCATCATACAGTAAGTGTGCATAGCCACACTACCGGAGAAAACTATCGAACGGCTGGATTGCATGTAGATCAGCTTGGGGTAAAACTTTGGTACTTCTTTCTCACAGAGGGAGATGGGCAACAGTTCACTTTGACGTTTTTGTCTGAAAAGAACGAGGTAATGGACACCATGTACATCGATGAGAGCAAACCGGCAAACGGCGGGAATGTGGGAAAAGCCTTCGACCGATTGAATTGAGCACGATCGAACTAACGATGATGCCTCTGCACTTTAACAATTTGTGGTTCTTATGTATGATTAGAAGGACATGGTATTTGGAAAGGAGGACTTATGAAGAAGCATCGCATTAGGCCGACTGCACTGATACTCCGCGACCGGCATGTTTTACTCATTGAATACGAGGAGAATGGTGAGCAACATTACAATTTGCCAGGAGGCGGATTGAAGAAGGGAGAGACACTGATAGAGGGGTTGGTCAGGGAGCTGCGCGAGGAAGCGAATGTCCAGGCCGAAGTCGGTCCCATTGCCTTCATCTACGAATTTCACCCGCTGCATCAGTCAGGCGACTACAGCCCAGATGAGCGTCCTTCTCTGCATATTGTGTTCGCGTGTACACTTCCAGAAGAGCAAGTGCCCGAGTTGCCGTTGAATCCGGACCCTATGCAAGTCGGCGTTCGCTGGGTCCCGCTCCATGAGCTCGGTTCCCTTGTCCTTTACCCTAACATAGCAGACTATATCTTGAAATTTGCGGACAACCCAACCGTGCTGCCATTGATTGAAGACAAGTATTTGCAAAGCTATGAACGGCGAAGCTAACTGACGCGAATAAAATAAAGAAAGGAATGTGGAATGAATGGAACATACATATTTGTTTAACAGGATTGGTTACGTCTATGCACCGACCTCGGATATCGATGCATCCATAGAATGGTATACGACTCATCTCGCCTTGAAGCTGATGAACAAGTTTGAGGATAGAGGCTCTTACTTGGCTGTGCTGCACCATGCACACAAGCATTCAATTGCGCTTGTCCTCATCGAGACCAAGGATCGGCACAGGTTGGAAATTGCCCGGAACGGACGGCCATTCCCGATCATGGCAATTCAATGCTCCAATATTGAACAAACGTACGAAACGTTGAAGCAAAAAGGCGTTGAGGTGGATACGCTGGAGACGCTCGGCACGGGTGAAGCGAAATACTTCTACTTCCGTGATGACCAAGGCAACTTGCTGGAAGCTGCTTGGTCGATTTGGGACCCTGAGGATGAATTCAAGGAGGATTTTGTACCAGGGTCTTAACTGTCTGCAACAAGATGGTGTTGGCTTATATGCCCGGTGTGTAGAAATAGGATCGGTCGGTTAGGCGAGGAGGGATGAGTTTCGCTGGCAATGGGTTGCTTCGTTCCATGATTGTGTGAGCCTGCGGGAAGGGAGGTCCAGCTAATGTTTCAGGTACCTGTTATAAGTCGCTACTATTATTCAAATCCGAATCTGCGATTGTATCAAATTACAGGTGGCCGGGGATCGACGGAGCGCAAATCAGCCATCCTGTTCTTCCATGGCGCAGGCTTTTCGACTAACCAGGTGACGCCATCCCAATTCCAGCACCATGCCAGTGTATTCGCTTCATACGGGATGCTGGCCTTCTGCGTGGAGTATCGGCCTGCATCTGTCGAGGGTTTGTATTCGCCGTTGACATGCTTGGCCCACGCCCGTGCCGCTATCCGTTGGGTACGTCAACATGCCGATACATTAGGAATAGATGTCCATCGCATTGTTGCAGCCGGTGCATCAGCAGGCGGCTACTTGAGCTTATGTTGTGCGATGATGGAGGAGAGGGGCGAGTCTGTCAGTTCCAAGCCGGATGCGTGTCTGTTGTTCAATGCAGGGATACCGAACCGTTGCTCTCATTGTTCCCGGAAGAAGCAGACGCATTAAGGGCTGCGTCTCCAGTCAAGCTTATCCAATCTGGAGTTCCTCCCAGCATGTTCTTCCACGGTACTGCGGATCAAAATGTTCCATACGAGCATGTTTCCTGTTTCGTCAACCGACTGCAATCCAACGGCAATGACTGTACACTGCTCACTTTTCCAGGAATGGGTCACGGTTTTTTCCGTTATGGCGAAAATGGGAATGTTCCTTATGCGCGTACGATAGAGGCTTCCGTAGCATTCTTGCAGCGCATTCAGTTGATTGCTTGACAAGCGAAGGAATTCAAGAAGAAAAGGAGGGGATCGGGCATTGAACCGAAGTGTACAAGGGATCATCTTCGACATGGACAATACGCTGCTGCAATCGCATATTGATTTCAAAGCGATGCGGGAGGAAATCTATGCTTTTTTGCGTGCGCATGAATTGATCCCGCCTCTTCCTTCCATTGAAGAGCATACTTCTTCTACGTTGATTCAAACTGCCATTGATACGAACAACATGACACAGGCGTTGCTTCAAGAATTATGGACAATCCCAGCCAAGCATGAATACATAGGGATGCGCGGAGCCAAGCTGGAGCCGGGCGTACAGGCATTGCTTGAGGAGCTTGCAGGCCAACTTCGCTTGACGATTGTGACGAACAACTCGCAAGCAGCGGCTCGGCTCGCATTGGAGGAGAACGGCATCTGGTCTTACTTCGATTGGGTCGTAGGACGGGAACAGATGCAACAGATGAAGCCGTCGCCTTCCGGTTTCCTTGAAGTGTTGAGCCGCTTCCCGGGTTTGCCGGTTTCCGCATGGGTGTCTGTGGGGGACGCTTGGATTGATGGCATCGCTTCAGCAGCAGCCGGTATCCCTTTTATCGCTTACCGGGGGGACAGTGATCTTCTGCATAAGAAGGGAGTTCGCCCGTTAGCCAACATGACACATATCCGTGAGCTCAAGACGTACATCCAGTTAGACGGTAACGCTGCAGAATGATTGCAAGTTGCGGACACATCAAGAGCCATATTGGAAGGCAGGAAGGCATCATGGGGATCATTTTGGATTTCATTATCAATATTTTTGGTGAATTGTTCTTGACAGACAGCGCGGAACGGTTGGAGAAGAAAAGAGCAGAACGCCAAAAACAGCGTACGATCAAGCGACTCGTCCGCCACTTTGAATGGTTCGAGCAGCTCTATCGTGTGGAAGGAAACAAGCGTGTGATCGATCAGGATGACGAGATCCGCACAACATTGCTGGATCGGGAATATGTCAGACAGTTGGATTTAAATCTGGCTGAACGGGAAGCATTCGCTAAATTGCTGTCAGCTAAAGCAGCGCATAGGATGCAGGATGCTGCATCTGATAATTTGCCAGAACAAATACA
The DNA here is from genome assembly GCF_018403685.1 of Xylanibacillus composti. Classification (NCBI taxonomy): domain Bacteria; kingdom Bacillati; phylum Bacillota; class Bacilli; order Caryophanales; family Paenibacillaceae; genus Xylanibacillus; species Xylanibacillus composti. The sequence continues at coordinate 38,455 of NZ_BOVK01000031.1, read as the reverse complement.
TGCGGAACGGAAGGATGATCGTTCATGAGCAAGCTGATGGTTCGGATGTATGAGCATGTCTACTGGGCGAATGCAAAATTGCTGGAGCTGTTGCAGGGGTTGCAGCCGGTTCCGGCTCGATCGCTTCAATTGTTTGCGCATGTTGTGGCTGCGGAGCAAATCTGGCTGGCTCGGCTGAATCGGGAAGACACCTCTCGCATGGAGATTTGGCCAAGATTCGATCTCTCAGCCTGTGAGGAGAGAGTAGCTGCCAACCGGCTGGGGTACACAGAATATTTGGGATCGCTGGACGAGAACGATCTATTTCGTCTTATCTCGTATTCGAACAGTACAGGGAAGCAGTTTGAAACGTCCATTGGGGATATCTTGACCCATGTCTCCTTGCATGGCAGCTATCATCGCGGACAAATCGCCGCCTCCCTGGCGCACGCAGGCTTGCCAGTCGTGAACACAGATTTCATTCAATTTGTGAGACAGACAGCTGCAGAGGATAAATACGAAAAATAGACACTCCCTTAGGGAGTGTCTAAGGATGACTCTGGATGGATAGGGCTTATGCAACGGTCCACTTCAGTTTGCGTCCGCCAGATACAGTAAATCCTTTGTTGGCATAGAACGAAAATGTCGTCGTGAACGCCGGCAAAGGCGGGGTATTGACCTCCAGCCTGCTCCAATTTTGCTCTTTGGCGTGCCGATATGCGGCTTGAAGCAGCAGTTGGCCAATCCCCTTGGAACGGAACGCCGGCTTGACGTACAGCTCTTGGATAATGCCAAATGATCCTCCTGCGTACAGGGAGAAGCTTTCACACAACGAAAGGAAGCCCACGGCATCACCGTCTCCCTCTTGCGCCAAAAACGCGGTATACTTGCCTTGCTCAATGGACTGTCGGCACGCCTCTGTCGGATTGGCGCTGCCGGTGAGCGGCGCTTGACCGGAACGATCCGCAATTTCCTGCATCAATGCTTGATATAACGGAACAATGGCTTCCGCATGGGCGGCCTCAGCACGAATCAATTGCACCATAGTAAAACGCCTCCATAGGATTGTTATATAGTATTAATATACATCTTCATGAATATTAATGCAAACTTTCGAAGGAGGTGATGATGCTCAGCCGATGAAAGGAGGGCTATAGAATGAAACTAGAGAGTGTCTGTCAGGAAGCGGCAGTATATGTTCGGGAGAGAATGGCACACGAAGGAACCGGGCATGATTGGCGGCATATTGACCGTGTTACGAAGTTGGCAATAGCCATAGCAGCAAGGGAGGGAGCAGATGTTGGCATTTGCCAGTTAGCTGCGCTGTTCCACGATTTGCCCGATGACAAGCTGACCGATTCGAAGGAGCAGGAGCTGGAGAACATCGTACTATGGATGAATCGGCATCATGTGCCTGATGCAGATGTCCGGCATATTGTCGAGATTATTGCGACCATGTCTTTTCGCGGCGGAGGCGGAGCGCCGATGCGGACGCTGGAAGGACAAGTCGTGCAGGATGCAGATCGGCTGGATGCGATTGGTGCGATCGGGATTGCCCGCACGTTCACTTACGCCGGAGCGAAGGGGCATCTTATCCACGAACCCGAAAGCGCTCCCAGAGGAGTGCTGACTGCCGAACAATATCGGAACGAGCCCGGTACGGCCATTCATCATTTTTACGAAAAACTGCTGATGCTGAAAGATTTGATGAATACCCCGACAGCGAGAGCGCTTGCAACCGAGCGGCACCTATTCATGGAGCAATTTCTTCATCAATTTTATAAGGAATGGGACGCTGACATTTCTGTCTAAGAGACATAGCGGCGCAAGCATGGACAAGGACCAGGGTATACTAAAGCGATGAATACGAGAAGGAGGCTTGACCTATGCGGCTCTTTACTGCTGTTGATCTTTCCCGCGAGGCTGCCCGGCATATGGAGGAGCTTCAGAAAGGATGCAGGACTGTCCTTCCATGCCAGCGCTGGCAAAAGATCGAGAATATGCATCTCACCTTGCACTTCCTTGGAGAAGTTGAGGAATCCGAAATTCCATCGCTGCAATCGATCTTGCGGGAGGTGACACGGCAGAGCCCCGCTTTCTTCCTGGAATTCAATGATTGGGGAGCGTTTCCGAACGAGACTCGGCCAAGGGTCATTTGGATTGGGGTGAAGGAACAACCAGCGCTATTGGAGCTTCAGCGCACCCTTGCTCCTGCGTTGCAATCATATGGGTACGCTGAAGCGGACAAGCCTTATGTTCCACATATTACGATGGGACGAAATCCGAAGGGGAATGATATCGCCGCGCTTCGCCAGCAAGTGCCCGTACAAGCTGTCCGCTGGAAAGCGAATGCGCTTGTGCTCTATCAATCCGTATTCGGAGCTGGCGGCGTCCGCTATCGAGCGGTGGAGCGCTTTCCTCTAACAACCGGATAAGGGCCGTTGCCTGTGGTAGACGGAATGATTGGCAAACCCTTTGCCCTCCGGGGTAAAGCCGGACTGGGTGATGGTCATTTGCGTTTGGTTCTCCGCAAGGATGCGTCTGGCGAAGCTGACAACGATGTCAGCTTTCATCACTGCCGTGTCCAGAGTATGATCATCGCTCAGCCGGGTGAGTATCGTATCGGCCAAATCAGAAGTTGTATAAGGACGGGCAACGCCGTCAGGCTTCGTCAAATAAGTTGTCTGATGCTTGGTGTTGTCTGTTGACACCCAACTCAAGGAACATACCAGCAAATCGTTGCTCCATTCAATCCGGTATAAGCCTTGCTTGGGGGGTTGTCCGACCTCATAGCTGCACAAATGGGGGACAAGCGTCCATTCTCCCAAAAATCCGTCAAGCTGTTTGTCATGCATGTGCGAGATTCCTCCTGTGACTGCATACTGTTTTATTCTTGTTGTCTTAATCTATGAATCTCGCAATAAAAATATGTGTGAAATTTCGTATAAAAAAGGGAAAGGAATGATTGAAGATGAAATTGGATGTTCAACATTTATTGGCTGTGCTTGCTTATCGCTGCGCAAAATGCTTGCAATCGGCACCGTCGGGGTATGGAGACTTTCAGGCAGGGAACGGGGTGAAGTCGCCTCGCGAGATTCTTGCCCACATTTCGGACCTTATGGATTTCGCCAGCCATCTTGCTACTGGCCAATCAGCTTCTATCAAGGCGGATTCGTGGGAGACGGAGGTGGAGCGGTTTTTCAAGACGATGGAGCATGCGGATCGTCAGTTAGCAAGCGCGGCTTTGGATGACAGCAAGGCGCAGCAATTGCTCCAAGGTCCGTTAAGCGACGCCCTGACCCACGTAGGCCAGCTGGCCATGCTGCGCCGTCTTGCAGGATCGCCCATTGCGGCTGAAAATTTCATGAAGGCGGATATTACTGCGGGAAAACTGCGCTATTTTCAACAGGAGGAAGGCACCGCGTGAAACGAAAAAAAAACGAACTGCGTATACTAGCTAAAGGAGGTAGATACGATGTTTAAGAGATGGCTGGAGAAGCTGCTGCACAGCAAATCTTCACAACGCTATCGCAGCAAGCCCTATCATCGGTATGCAAGCAGCGACGACTATAAGAAACGTTCTGCCTATGGACATCGTCCTCATCACCAATATGGACAGTCCTATTATAAGAAGCGCAAGTATTCCAGTTCGTTCAGCAGTTAATTCCGATGGGAGAGCGATTCGACAATTGCGCGAATCTGCTGTTGAATGTCATTGGCTTCAGAGAAGGGCTGCTCCGCCATCAGCAATCGGCGGAGCAGCTTTTTTGTATCCGGGTGGACGCGGAGCTCCTCTTCCCAGCTGGCATCTGCAGCTTCTTCCTGTCCCGGCTGTTCAGAATATCCGCTGTAAAGCAAGAAGAGCAGCAAGTGGCCGAGTGCATAGAAGTCACTGGATGGATGAAGTGCGCGCCGCAAGCGTTTGTCAGTCGGGTCATCCGCTTCCACATCTTCTACCCGCAGTTGTTCAGTCTCATCCGCTGGAATTGGTCTTGCCAGGCCAAAGTCAATCAGCGTCACAGTATTGCCTGTAAGCATCACATTGGCAATGCTGATATCACGGTGGACGAAGCCTTTGGAGTGGAGGTAGCCTACGACATCAAGCAGTTGATGGAGCAGCTGCAGCGCTTCGCATTCTGCGAAGACGCGCCCGTCCCGAAACAAGCAGGCATCGAGAGTATCCCCTTCGATGTAAGTCATGGTGCAGCACAAATAACGGCTGTGGGCAAACGTCTCCAGCAATGCAGGGATATGCGGATGGCGGATGGCCGACAAACAGTTGATTTCATGTTGGTAGATGCGAGCGGCCCGTTCAGCGCTCCCTCTTGCGGGCAGAGACACTTTCAGCACACATAGCTGATCATGACTGAGGTCGCGGCATAAATACGTATAGCCGTAGCTTCCGACGCCGAGGCGGCGCAGCAGGCGATAGCGGCCGCGTATAAGCTTTCCTCGGCGAAAGGCCCAATTCATCCGTATGCGATTGTGCAGGCTTCGGTTTGTCTCGATCGTTGTAGGCATATTGACCTCGGTTTATTGTTCGTTCCTTCGATCATAGCGCAACGGGAGGATGATGAAAAGTCCCGTTGTGCTCGCTTACGGCAACGCACGGTTTAATTTCTTATACGGTTGGTCAGTCAGGCTTCATGCCAACAAGCAATTGCGGTATAGTAAGGGAGAAGACATGATATTCCACAGATTGGGGTGCAAGCTTATGAAAGTGCTGTTTATTGGGGGTACAGGTCTGATTAGCGAAGCCGTATCCAAACTTGCCGTAGACAAAGGAATCGACTTGTATTTGTTGAACCGGGGCCAACGCACGGAATTTGTTCCGGAAGGCGCTCAGGTGATTCCGGGAGATATTCGCGACCGCGCATCGGCGGAACAAGCGCTTAAGGGCCGCGAATTTGACGTGGTGGTGGACTGGATCGCTTTTACACCCGAGCATGTACAGACAGATATTGAACTTTTCCGCGGGAAGACCAAACAATATATTTTCATCAGTTCGGCTTCCGCTTACCAGAAGCCCGCACTGCATTACCGAATAACCGAATCAACGCCGTTGCACAACCCGTATTGGCAGTATTCCCGGGACAAGATTGCTTGCGAAGAGCTGTTGAACGAAGCTTATCGCAACGAAGGATTTCCGATTACTATCGTCCGCCCGTCCTTTACATACGGCAATACGATGATCCCGGCTTCCATCAACAGCTGGCAAAAGCCGTGGTCATTGGTTGATCGGATGCGCAAGGGCAAGAAAATTCTGGTGCCAGGGGATGGAACTTCACTGTGGACGATGACGCACAACACAGATTTTGCCAAAGGGTTCGTCGGCTTGCTCGGGCATATCCAGGCCATTGGGCATGCATTTCACATTACTTCAGACGAGGTGCTGAGCTGGAATCAAATTTATCAAGCCATTGGTCAAGCGGCAGGTGTAGAACCAATCCTGGCCCACGTCTCCTCCTCCGGCATTATCAAATATGCACCGGAAGAAGAGGGAGGCTTGCTTGGCGATAAAGCGGTCAGCGCTGTTTTTGACAATAGCAAGATCAAGCAATATGTTCCGGACTTCGTTGCTACTGTATCGTTCGCAGAGGGTATCCGGCAGACGATCAAGTATTTCGAAGCGAGACCGGAGCGTTGCGGCATAGACGAGGAATGGAATGCATGGGTCGATCGGATCATTGCGGCTTATGATGCATAATCCGTTTTCAATGCGCATCACTTGTGATACACTGAATCACACAACATGAGAGACGAGGCGAAAACTCGTCTCTTTTTTGTTCATTCCTAAGATCAAGGAGGACAAAATGGACAGAGCGATCTTACAGCAAGCGGAAGCGATAGCGAGGGAAGCCATTCAGCAGGCAGGCGAATGGGCAAGAGACAAATTTGGCCGTGGGATCATAGTGGAGGAAAAAGACCGTTTTGGCGATGTTGTCACAGAGGTGGATCATCAGGCGGAAGCCATTCTCCTTGAGGCTGTACAGCGTGCCTTCCCCGATCACCAGATTCACAGTGAGGAAGCAGGTCATCTAGGTCCGAAGAGCGATTGGCTTTGGTTGATTGATCCGTTGGACGGGACGAATAATTATGCCATTGGTTTGCCAGTGTTTGCGCATTCGATGACATTGCTGTACCGTCGTGAGCCAGTGCTGGGTGTCGTGTACGAACCACTGGTCAATCGCATGTACATCTGCCAGGCTGGGCAAGGCGCGACATGCAATGGGCGGCCAATTCAAGTGCGGCGGGCTGCGGACTTGCACAGAGCGAATATCGGCTGGATTCAGGGGCATCGGGTTCAGCAGGAGTCGCGTGCTGTCCGTTTGCGTCAGCACATTGACATGAGCTGCAAAAGGATGCTGCGGCTGTGGGCACCGACCATTCAGTGGTGCATGCTGGCCTGCGGTCAACTGGATGGGATCGTCTTGTACAACTCGGAGGGGGACGACTTGTATTCCGGATTGCTTATGGTGAAGGAAGCGGGCGGTGTCGTTGTGGACTTCAACGGCAAGCCATTCACCGGCATGAACAGCGAGCCCTATTTAATCGCCTGCCATCCCGACAATCAGCAGGTCATGCTGCAATTGGTTCACGATGGTTTGCAAAAATAGCTTGCATACACCGAGTGAGAGTAAATTGTTGCGGCATGATGCTGAATTTGACAGCTTCCCGCAACTTTCGACCTAATTTCTTCTAGGACTATCGAAACTTGCGCTTGCCCGGGAAATGAAAACGGGTAATACTGATCGGGAACGGCGCATACGGTCTTGGCATGACGGATATCCTAACGGATACATGTTCCAAGAAGGAGGGGTACGATGCCGCAGCATAAGAGCAAGTCCTACAATGAACAGCAGCGCATGGATTCGATGAAGGATGAGGCGGGCACGCCAAACGAGGAAAAAATGAAAAAGCGGCCGCCGAGCTTGAACGGGATTCATAAAAATGTTGCAGATGATTGGTAAATAGAAAGGCCTGACGGTGTACGTACCGTCAGGCCTCATTGCCTTAATGTCCGGATATGGCAGAACTGCCGATGCGCTGAATGAGCTTCTCGCTATCCGGATTCAATCCCGTGAACTTCACTTGCTTGCCCAGCTGCTGATATTTGAGATTCACTTTGGCGATTGCGGTTACCGCTGAGTGATCCCAAACATGCGAGGAGCTGAAATCAATGATGATGCGTTCCGGATCTTCCCGATAATCGAAGGCGTCAACGAAGTGGGACGTCGTGCCGAAGAACAGCTGGCCAGATATGGCGTACTGCTTCTGTCCGTCTCGATGAAGCTTGCTCTCGACGCGCAGCTTGGCAATTCGCCAGCCGAAGATCAGTGCGCTCATGATAACACCGGCAAATACACCTAGCGCAAGATTATGCGTGTAGACGACGACGGCAACGGTCATTATCATGACGAGCGAATCCGTTACCGGTATTTTGCGAAGATCCAGCAGCGAGCGCCAATCAAAGGTGCTGATGGATACCATGAACATGACGCCGACCAAGGCGGCCATTGGAATCTGGACCACTACCTGATCCAGCAGCAAGATCAGAATCAGCAGGAAAACGCCTGCTACCAGAGCGGATAATCTGCCGCGTCCCCCGGATTTCACGTTAATGACAGACTGGCCTATCATGGCACAGCCAGCCATGCCGCCGAAGAAGCCGGTGACCGTATTGGCGATGCCCTGTCCGCGAATCTCACGGTTTTTGTCGCTCTTCGTCTCGGTCATTTCATCCACAATCGTAGCGGTTAGGAGTGACTCCAATATCCCTACCAGCGCTAACGGGAATGAATAGGGCAGAATGATCATCAACGTTTCCCAAGTAAACGGAACATCGGCAATATGGAAGAAGGGAAGTCCAGCCGGAAGCTCGCCCATGTCTCCGACCGTCTTCGTTTGGATCCCGGTCAGCATCGCTGCGACGGTCATGACGATAATGGCCACGAGCGCGGAGGGAACAGCCTTGGTCAGCTTCGGCAGGCCGTAAATAATAACCAGCGTCACTGCGACCATCACATACATCATCCATCCTTCCCCGACGAAATGGGGCAGCTGCGCTGCGAAGATTAGAATGGCCAGTGCATTGACAAAGCCGATCATGACCGAATGCGGGATAAAAGTAATAAACCTGCCCAGCTTCATGATGCCCAGTACGATCTGAATAAGGCCTGTCAAAATGGTTGCCGCGAACAGATATTCCACACCGTGCTCGGCGACAAGCGTAACCATCAAAAGCGCCATTGCGCCAGTCGCGGCCGAAATCATTCCTGGCCTTCCGCCTACGAAGGAAATTAATACCGCAATACAGAAGGAAGCGTAGAGCCCTACCTTCGGATCTACGCCAGCGATAATCGAGAAGGCGATTGCCTCCGGGATTAGAGCCAGCGCGACAGTGATGCCTGCCAATACATCATTGCGCGTATTGAACAGCCAAGTGTTTTTTAATTTTTGCAATAACATCATGTCGTTTCTCTCCTATTGTCTATACCTAGTAGTGTATGGCCTCCCACTCTCAGGTTGGCCGGGTCCGTTTTTCACAAGAGTTCATTATACTTATTTTCGACACAATTGAATAGAGGTAGTCTGAAATTGCATAGAATCTTCTCCATGCAAAAAAGGTTTGGATAGCGTTTTTCGCAACCAAACCTTGTATGTATCTGCGATGCAGCTTCTGGCTTTTATTTTCTAAGAAATAAAGCAATATTTTTGAAAGCTTTTCCGTTCCACGTAAAGCCGGATTGAATCAGCTTCAGCCAACTCTCGTCTCTCGAAAGTTCGATGCGGGCGAGGCTGACTGTGTATCCGGACTTTTTCTTCACTGTTACGAGGGTGTACGGATCTTCCAGTGTCGTAATCATATGATCGGCAATGACCGGATTGTCGTTTGGATATTCCTTGCCATCGGGTCTGACACTGTATATCATTTGTTGTTCGCGTCCGTCGGATGTAACCCAGTTTGCGTGAAAGGACAGGCGGCCTTCCGTCAATGCTTTAATTTCATAGCTCCCGGCCTGCGGAGGGGCCCCGGTTTCGAAATGATTGTGTTCAGGGAGCAGTTGATAATGTCCCTCGAAGCGGTAAAGCCCGGCTAAACGATTGGCATGCATGTCTTCATAGGCTACAAACACGCGATCACCTCCGGTCGAATGGGGTATTGTATCATCAACAATTGCCATTTTCATATCAATTCGCAAGCAAATGAAGCTACTGGGGGTAACTCTATTCTATGAAAAAGGCTGAAATGCATTCAATAATCCGAAAGTATTGTTTTTGTCAAATTTTGATGCCCCTTCTTCAATCACGTATAATAGTGTCAGTCAAGTACGAGTAGGAGATTGGTAGGAGGCGCTTCCACTGCTTGCGGGAAGCTGTCCGGCACTTGTGTGAACCGCAACCGGGGCATAATCGGTCATACGAAGCCGAGCAGCAGCCGCAAGGAAGTGCAGGTGCAAAGATGGGAACATCGGCATGAGCCGTTCCTCCTATATTGGAAAGCCAATGTCAAGATTATCCTTATTAAGACATGCAATTGATAGGCCTTGTGTATGAAATCAATGGAATCATAGAAAGAAGAAGGAGCGTGCCTATGAGCAACTATTGGAGCAAACGATTGAACGAACTCGAACCCTATGTTCCGGGGGAGCAACCCAGGCAAGCAGGCTTGATTAAGCTGAACACGAATGAAAATCCGTTCCCCCCGTCTCCACGCGTAATGGAAGCAATGAAACAGGCAGTCAATAACGATCTGCGCTTGTATCCCGATCCGACGGATGAGCGGCTTAGAACAACGATTGCATCCTACTATCACTTATCTGAGAAGGAAGTGTTTGTAGGGAACGGTTCGGATGAGATTTTGGCTTTTGCTTTTCGCGCTTATTTCGATGAGGACCGGCCTATCTTGTTTCCGGAAATCAGCTACAGCTTCTATCCGGTTTATGCCAAGCTCTACGGCATTCCGTTCCGAACGGTTCCTGTTGACGAGTCGGGCGCCATCGATGTCAGCGCTTTTTTCCAGGACAATGGCGGCATTGTGTTCCCGAATCCGAATGCGCCAACCTCGCTGGCTCTTTCCTTGGAGCAAGTAGAGGAGATTGTCTCCCGGAATCTCAGCCAAGTAGTAGTTGTAGACGAGGCCTATGTGGACTTCGGGGCGCAGACAGCATTACCGCTCATAAGACGCTATCCGAACTTGCTCATTGTTCAGACATTGAGCAAATCGAGGAGTTTGGCTGGATTGCGTGTCGGACTGGCGCTCGGGCATCCGTCACTGATTGAAGCATTGAATCGGGTAAAGGGCTCTTTCAACTCATATACGTTGGACCGCGTAGCGCATGCTGGTGCTGTTGCAGCCTTCGAAGATGAAGAGTACTTCCAGCATACGCGCAGCGAAATTATGAGGATCAGAGACAGGACCATCAAGCAGCTTCAGGATATCGGTCTCTGGGTAGCCCCGTCCTCAACGAATTTCTTGTGGGTGAAGCATGGACGCGTCGATGCGGAAGAAATCTATTCCCGGCTTCGGGAGGCAGGGATTTTGGTTCGTCATTTCAGCGCCCCGCGTGTGAAGCCGTATTTGCGAATTACAATCGGTACAGAGGCCGAGATGGACGCGCTGATCAGCCAACTGAGCGAGATATTAGTGAGATAAATAATTAATCATATTAATAATATCAATCATAAGACTTTAACCGTTGTCGAATCCATGAATTGATTGATTGCGGAAGGAGATGCTTCATGAGTTATATGATGCAGCTGCGGAAAGTTCTCGGGTCTCAACCATTGATTATGACGGGCGTATGCGTAATAGTACGCAATGAGCAGGGAGAGTTTCTCCTGCAGCTCCGTTCCGACAGCCTGGATTGGGGCACGCTCGGAGGAGCGCTGGAGCTGGGAGAGTCGATGGAGGAAGCAGCTGCGCGCGAGCTTTACGAAGAAGCGGGCTTATCGGCCGAATCATATCGGTTCGTAAAGCTGCTGTCCGGCAAGGAGATGTATTACCGATATCCGAATGGCGACGAGGTTTATAACGTCACCGCTGTCTACGAGGCGCGAGGCGTTCAAGGGGAGCCGGCCATCCAGGACGATGAAGGCTTGGCGCTCCGTTATTATGCGTTGCCAGACATTTATAAGCAGTTGAACCCGTTCTCGAAGGTAATCCTTACGCACGCGGGTTACTGGCAGGAAGGAGAGTGTCATTCCGAATGACGAAACCGATTCGAAATTCTGCGAAGGCCGTCATTATTCACAACGGCAACGTGCTGCTTACCAAAAATCAAGACTCGACAGGAATCTTCTATTTGTTTCCCGGAGGCGGACAGGAAAAGGGGGAGGAGCTGAAAGACGCCGTTGTCCGGGAATGCATGGAAGAGCTGGGGGCCGAGGTGGAAGTAGGCGATTTGCTGACTGTCCGCGAATACATCGGAAGCCATCATGAATTTGCGAGATGGGATGCCGATGTGCATCAAGTAGAATTTTATTTTTCCTGCCGTTTGCGAGACCCGGGACAGAGCTTCGCGCATGCAGCAAACCCGGACGAGAAACAGATCGGTGTGGAGTGGGTGAAGCTGCAAGATCTTCCGGACATGCGTGTGTTCCCCCGCGCACTGTGCAAGGAGTTGAGCCGCGAGAAGCGGCCTCCGTTTTATTTGGGGGATATTTCTTAAGCTGCCGTTCATGTTCTGTTCATCTTTTCATTGTACTGTAATAGAGATAGGGACCGGGCACCGGTCCGAATCTCTCATTTGAAGGCAGGTATCGCCCATGAAACGGATAAAGCTGCTCACCATTGACGATGATCCGTATATTTGTGAAATCATTCGTCTGTATGCGGAGAAAGAAGGCTATGAGGTATTAATTGCGCATGATGGCATGACAGGTTTGGCGCTTGCCCTCGATCTGGAGGCGGATCTCATCGTGCTCGATATTATGCTGCCGGAAATCGAAGGCTGGGAAGTGTGCAGGCGCCTCAAGATGGACCGAAATATTCCGGTGATCATGCTGACAGGCAAGGGTGAACGGTATGACAAGATGACAGGGTTCGAGCTTGGCGCTGATGATTATGTTGTCAAGCCGTTCGATTCCCAGGAGCTGATGGCGCGCATCAAGGCTGTACTGCGCCGCTCTTATCCAGCGCTTTGCCACGATGAAGTGGCGGCCGTTAGCGGCTTGAAGCTGGATTTGCGTCGTTATGCGGTTGAGACTGAGAATGCTGCGTTTACGCTCCCTCCAAAAGAGATGGAGCTGCTGTATTTCCTAGTTTCTCATGCCAATCGGGTTTTCACTCGCCAGCAGTTGCTGGACCAGGTATGGGGATATGACTACGAAGGAGATCCAAGAACCGTGGATGTTCATATCAAACGAATCCGGGAAAGGCTTGTCCAGCCTGATCAGCCATGGTCCATCCAGACGATCCGGGGCGTGGGCTATAAGCTGGAGGCAGGCACGCGATGAAAACGAAGCTGTCCACGATATCGCCCTCCAGGAGCATATTCCTGAAATTGTTCGTGTCCATGCTGCTCATTATTGTCATATCTTATCTTTTGACCAGCCTGCTGTTTTCGCTGCTCTTCCGCAAGGATGTCCGCCACATTGTCGAACGCAATCTGGTGCAGGTGCAGCACAGAATTGCCCACCATATCCAGGACGCTTATGAGATGGGGCTGGATCGGCCGAGCCTGGTCGCATCCATGGATCTCGCTCTCGGTCATCCTGATCGTGTTTTTTCGATATACAATGCGCAAGGGGACTTGCTGTATACCATTGGCGGGGAGCAGATGGCTATTACTGAGGAACGAAGCAAGGTGCTGCAAGCCATGAGGGGGATTTCCGTCGAGGGCGTCGAGCCGCACGAGGAAGCGGAAGTCTATTATGTTGCTTCGCCCATTCTGCAAGGCTTAGACACAGAGGAGAAAGCGATTTTGATCGCATCGAGAGAATTCGGTCGGGAGGTGCGCCGCCCGTTCGGCCCGATTTTATGGAGTCTGATCATTTCGATCCCGGTCTCTGCCATTATTTTGTTTTTTGTTTCGCGGAAGCTGACAACCCCTCTCAAGGAAATGAGCGAAACGGCGTTGTCATTTGCCGGCGGAGAATTGTCCCGACGAGTGCCTGTGAAGTCCGCGGATGAAATTGGACAATTGGGCGAGTCTCTGAATTATATGGCAGAGGAGCTCTCGTCTCTGGAGAAAATGAGGCAGGGTTTTCTGGCGAATGTCTCCCATGATTTGCGTTCACCCTTGACTTCGATTCACGGATTTCTGGCGGGCATTTTGGACGGCACCATTCAGCCTGAACGCGAACGCCATTATTTGATGATGATGAAGGATTCGACGGATCGCATGAGGAAGCTGGTATCCGATTTGCTGGATATGGCTAAGATTGAATCCGGCCAATTTGATATGGATCCTTGTCCGTTCAACTTATCCGAGGAGTTGCGGAGAACCATTGCGCAGCTGGAACCGCTGTTCGTCCAGAAGAAGATGAAGGTCGAGCTGATTCATCCGCCGAGCGATGCTTATGTGTATGCCGATCCGGTCCGTATCGGACAAGTCATCGTCAATTTGCTGCAAAATGCCATTCAGCATTCGCCCCTGCATAGTCAGGTGACAGTGGTCATCCAGCTGGCAGAAGAGGATGTGAGCGTAAGCATCAGCGATCAGGGCGCTGGCATTCGCCAAGAGGACCTGGATAAAATATGGGATCGCTTCTATAAGGGGGATAAGGCACGCACGCACAAAACCGGCACGGGTCTCGGCCTCGCGATTGTCAAGCATATTTTGACCTTGCATCAGAGCAAGATTTCTCTGGAAAGCTCGAAAGGGAAGGGAACCCGCATACAATTTACACTGCCCGCCCATATGACAGGAACAAGTTTGAGCATTCGGTGATGCCTGCCTGTTCATTTTCTGTTCACAATGTCCTGCTATACTCCTAAACCAGACAGGTGAATAGGAGAAGGGGTGGGATAGACTGTTATGAAGAGAAAGACAATCATGTGGACGGCAGTCATAGGAGTTGTATTGGTTGCAGCTGCTGCCTACGGGTTTCGTTGGTTGGCGGAGGATGAGGCAGCAACGGCTCCAAGCGTGGCGACGACAGAGGTCCGACGTGGAGATTTGGCGGTCAGCGTCAGCGGCACGGGCAGCATCCGGCCTTCAGACCAGACAAACATCAAGTCGGGGAAGGACGGCACCATAGCCGAAGTTCTTGTGCTGGAAGGAAGCAAGGTAAGCAAGGGCGAGATTCTCATCACCTTGGAGCGGGAGGAAGCAGTCGATGCCAGTAGGCAAATCCGTTCCAAAGAGCTTCAGATCGAGCAGCTGGAGCTGGAGCTGACCGAGCTTCAGAACAGGTTCAAGTCTGCTGCGGACGAGAGCGAACGGGACAATGCGAGGCTTGGCATTGCGAAGCAGCAATTGAATATCGAGATCGCCCGGGAAGAATTGGCCGAGCTGTTGGAGGATGATGAGCCTGGCAATGAAGAGGACTATGTTATTCGGGCGGATATCGACGGGATGGTTACGGAGCTGGATGCGGCTGCAGGGGATCAGATTAAGGCAGGCGCGGCCCTGGGCGCGATTGTGAATTACGACATTTTACATATGGTTGCTTCGATTGATGAACTGGATATTACGAAGATTGCCATTGGCCAGGAGGCTGACTTGTATGTGGAGGCTCTGCCGGGCGAGGAAATCGGAGGGCGCGTCGTGGATATCGCCAGGGAGGGAGTAGCCCAGAATGGCGTAGCTTCTTATGATGTAACCATTGAAGTGCTTGACAACAACCAGTTGAAGCCGGGAATGTCGGCAGAAGCAGCCATACAGGTGGAGAAAAAGGAAAATATTCTGCTGCTGCCGGTTGATGCAGTTGCTTCGATAGGCGGCAGTTATTTCGTAACAGTTATGCGGGAAACCGTTGGAGTGGTTGCGCAATCTGGCAATAAGGACAGGATGGAAGAGCCGTCAACAGACAGGGAAGAGGCGGATGACGGCACGGACGGTAGCGAATCGTCGGGACAAGACGCCGCTTTGCGTGGGGAAGCTGCACCTCCGATGCGGTCGGAGGGCTCCAATGATGGGGAATCTTCGTTAGCCCAGCGCGCTAACAGATTTGCTGCAGAGGGTAGAGGGTTGCCCGCAGCAACACCCGATCACGGGACAGGCCATAGAATCCAGATTGAGGCCGGGATTGCCAACGAAGATTATATTGAAATTGTATCAGGGCTGAGTGAAGGGGATACGGTGATTCTGCCGAATGCCCCGGTAAGCGGACAGCATGCATTCCCGAGCGGAACGATGTCTGGTGAGCGCTTCCCTGGCGGAGGCAGTGTCGGTGCTCGGGGAGGAGGCGTGTTTGGGGGTGTCCGTCCATGAGGAATGGAGGCGAACCGCTCATTCGCATAGATCGGTTAAGCAAGCAGTATCGGATGGGAGGGGCAACGGTCCATGCCTTGACGGAGGTTTCGCTGCAAGTGCTTCCTGGCGATTTCCTTGCGATCATCGGCCCGTCAGGTTCAGGCAAATCCACACTTATGCATGTCATCGGCTGTCTGGACACGCCCACTTCCGGCAGCTATTGGCTCGATGGAGAAGAGGTCAGCCGATTGAAGGAGAACCGCCTGGCCACGATTCGCAACCGCAAGATCGGCTTCGTCTTCCAGAGCTTCAACCTGTTGGCCAAGCTCAGTGCGTTGGAGAACGTCGAGCTTCCGTTGATCTATCGTGGCGTGCCAGCCAGACAGCGGAAGCAGCTGGCTCAGGAAGCCTTGGACAAAGTCGGTTTGGGAGACAGAGTGCATCACCGTCCGGTCGAGCTGTCCGGCGGCCAGCAGCAGCGTGTGGCCATCGCGCGAGCTTTGGCCGGCAATCCGCCCATCCTGTTGGCGGATGAACCGACAGGCGCGCTCGATTCCAAGACAAGTGTCGAGGTTATGGAGCTTATTCGCGCCCTGAACAATCACGGTCATACGATTGTACTGATTACGCATGATCTCGACGTAGCCGAACAGGCCAGTCGAATTGTCCGGATTCAGGATGGTCGCTTGTTTGTCGAAGGGGGCGCATCCGTATGAATGTATGGCAGGGCATGAAAATGGCCTTTTCCAGCATTTTGGCGAACAAGCTTCGGACTTTTTTGACGATGCTCGGCATCATCATCGGGGTCACGGCCGTTATTGCGCTCGTATCGATTGGACAGGGAACGACTAAAGCCGTTACCGATCAGGTTCAGGAGCTGGGGACAGACATGCTGACCGTAAATATACTCGGCAGGGGATCTACTACCTCGCTGACGTATGAAGAGGCGATGCAGCTGTCCGAAACAGACGGGATCGCCAGCGCCGCTCCTGCCAGTACGCAGAACAGCACTGTGAAATATGCGAGTGCAGACGATCAGTTCAGCGTGATCGGCACGAATGCCGCATATGCGGACATCCGCGCCTACGAGCTGGCACAAGGCCGCTTTTTGTCTGATGTTGACCTGGATTATCACCTGAAGGTTGCAGTTCTCGGCTCGGGCGTGGCGAAGGCGCTGTTCAGCGATATGAATCCGGTAGGGGAATGGATCTCGATCAATGGCTCTCGCTTTAAGGTCGTCGGCTTGCTGCAGGAGAAAGGTTCTTCGATGGGAGGCTCGAACGATGAGATGGTGTTGATCCCGCTGTCAACGGCGGAACGGGTATTTCGCACTGCCGGGGTAAGAACGATCTATGTGAAGGTAGAGGAGCCCGGCAAGATGGAGCAGACTGTTCCGAGACTTGAAGCCAAATTGACAGAACTGTTCCGCGGCAATGCGAACGCCTATACGATCTTTAACCAGCAGGAGCTGCTGGAAACGTTCAGCGCTATTTCCAATACAATGGCGATGGCGCTGGGAGGGATTGCCGGCATTTCTCTGTTAGTCGGCGGCATTGGCATTATGAATATCATGCTCGTCTCAGTTACGGAAAGGACGAGGGAGATCGGGATTCGCAAGGCGATCGGCGCCAAGAAGAAGGATATTCTGTTTCAGTTTCTAATAGAATCTGTCGTGCTGAGCGGCATGGGCGGCTTGATCGGCGTCGGGCTAGGCGCAGGCATTTCACGAGGCGCGTCCGCGCTGCTGCAGATGGATGTCGTCTGCTCAGTGCCAGTCATGGCGTTCGCGTTCGGCTTTTCGGTTATGCTAGGCATCCTGTTTGGCTTGTTCCCGGCGAACAAAGCGGCGTCGTTAAAACCGATTGAGGCTCTCAGATATGAATAAATGTTTTAACGTCCGAAGAAAGTTACAGGTTCATCAAGCCTTGATCCTTCAAAAAGCGATCAGTCGGATCGAAAAACGCACGCAGGAATTTCAGAAATTGTCCTTTGTGCGAGATAGAATTGTATTTTTTCAGGTATCGTCGGCAGAAGGAGCTTTTCATAGTTTCGGGTCAATCAGTTGCTGGTTGGCCTTTTTTTATTATTCTCATGCACAGAGTACTGGCATCAGATTCTTCTTGCAATACGAATGGAAAATACTAGACAACGAACAGATGTTCTGGTATAATGAGAGGAGAAGATGTGGGAGTTGAACTTGAAGAGGAGGGAAGGACATGAGGACGAAGGGTTTGTGGCTGTCAATGGATGAAGTTGTCGAGGTGGAATCTGTCACGGAGGGGATGCCGTATGAGCGGTATCGAAGCCCGATGTTCAAGGTGAAGCGACAAGATGGGAGTGCAGCGGAAGTCGAGCGGCGCGACATATTGCTGACTGAGGAAGAGCAATTGATCGATGAACTGGCAACGATATTGTATAGCAGCAAGAATCCTGCCAGGCATGAACGCTATGCGGCAATCATGCGGCAATTGATCATGCAGGGCATTCCTTATGTCTCCCAGCTCCAGCGTCGCAAGCCGCAGCAGGAAGCGCTGAACCTCTATGATGTGAGTTGAAGGAAGACAACGTCCTGTTTGATCGAGAATGCCTGCATTTGGTACAGTAGAAGGGAATAACGATGAAACAGGAGGTTGAGTTATGTTGAAGATTCAGTATCATGGCCACTCGTGCGTTCAGATTACGGAGGGCGAGCATTCGATCATTATTGACCCGTTCCTGACTGGCAATCCGCTGGCTGCCGTCAAGCCGGAGGATATACAGGTTCAGCACGTGCTGTTGACGCACGCGCATACCGATCATATCCAAGATGCGGCTGCCATTGCGAAGAACAATCGCGCTACGCTGATTGCCATCCACGAGTTGGCTACATACATGAGCTGGCAGGGAGTTCGCACTCGCGATATGAATATCGGCGGGCGAATGAACCTGGGATTTGCCGAACTGCAAATGGTCCCCGCTTTCCACAGCTCGGCTATCGTAGATCATGAGCGCAAGCAGATTATTTACGCAGGGATGCCTGCGGGATTTCTGATTCATTGGCAGGGACGTACGATCTTGCATGCCGGCGATACGAATCTCTACTCGGATATGAAGCTGATCGGCGAACGCAATGACATTGATTTGGCCTTTTTACCGATGGGTGATCTGTATACAATGGGACCGGACGATGCAATAGAAGCCGCGAAGTGGCTGAAGGCCAAGCTTGTCGTGCCTGTGCACTACAATACCTTTGAACTTATTAAGCAGGATGGCAGCAAATTTGAGGATCTGCTTATTAGCAATGGGTTGAAGGGTCGTGCGTTGAAACCGGGCGAATCTATTGAGCTTTAGTGCTGCTACTAGGAGGACGGGCACATATGCTCGTCTTCTTTTATATTTCGAAATACTTAACATAATATGAATATGGTAAACATTATGTTTGATCTTTTTCTACACCTATCTCTTTTCGAAAAAATACCGCATTGGAAAACGCATTCCTAGCCCTTATACTATAAATGTTAAGCGAATGGTTCAGGCAGATAGGAACATCGATAGTGGAATACGGAATAATCAAAGGATTGGAGATCGCCATGCAGGATACAAAACATCAGATTATTGCAGAGATCATGCGTGAACGATCCAGTGTACGGAAATATAAGAAAGGGCTGCGCATTCCGAAGGAAACATTGGAGGAAATCATTGCGTTGGCCGGAACGGCTCCGTCAGGCTGGAATTTGCAGCATTGGAAGTTCATTGTCGTGCAGGAAGAAGAGAGGAAGCAGCGATTGCTCCCCATCGCGTATAATCAGGAGCAGATCGTGGATTGTTCCGCAGTAGTCGCTGTGCTCGGTGACTGGGAAGCGGACAAAAATGCTGAAAAGGTGTGCGATGCTGCTGTGCAGGCCGGCTATATGACGCCGCAAGCCAGGGACATTCTTGTCAAGCAAATTCACACCACCTATGCGACAGACGCAACGATCGATGCCAAGGACGGGACGATCAATCCCTCTCTTGCTGCTATGCAGCTGATGCTTGCGGCAGCTGCCCTCGGCATTTCATCTTGCCCTATCGGCGGCTTTAAGCATGATGAATTAAGAAGAGAACTGCAGTTTCCTGATCGGTACAAGCCGATCATGCTCATTACGTTGGGCTACGCGGAGAAGCCAGCCCATCAGACGATTCGGTTCCCCGTGGAGGATATATTGGATTACGAAACCTTCGGAGGAAGCACATCAAACCAGTAGAGGAGAGGATTGCTATGACGAAATATGCATGTGTAACAGGAGCGGACCGTGGCGTAGGCTTGGCATTAGTGCGTGAATTTGTAAACCGTGGTTTTCATGTTTTTGCGGGACAATATATGCCTCATCAAGGCCAGCTGGAGGCGCTGAAGGCAGAGTTCCCGGAGCAAATCGATATTGTCGATTTGAATGTAGCTGACGATGCCAGTGTGAAGGCGGCAGCCCAACTAATTTTGTCCAAGACAGACAAGCTTGAGATGCTTGTCAACAATGCAGCGATTCTGGGGAAAATCGATGATTCCATTCTGGACGAGGAAATGGATTTCGATCAAATCCTGCAAGTGATCAATGTGTCAGGCCTGGGCGCTCTTCGCGTTACCCATGCGCTGATCAAAGCGATTTTGAACAGCGAACACAAGCTCGTTGTGAACATTTCCTCGGAAGCAGGCAGCATTGGACAATGCTACCGGACAGGATGGTACGGCTATGCCATGGCGAAGGCGGCTTTGAATATGCATGCGGTCACTACCCATAACTGCATTAAGGAACGCGGGGGACAGGTTCTGAATTTCCACCCGGGATGGGTGAAGAGCTATCTGAGCGGAACTTATACCGATCATGCGACGTTAACGCCGGAACAATCGGCGGCAGACTTGGCCAAGCTGATCTTTGATCATAAGAAATATATGGGCGACAAGCCGGCATTTATTGACAACGAAGGAAAGACTCAGCTCTGGTAAAACGGGTGAAACAATCGAAGAATGGGAGGAATTGGAATGGCAGCATTGCGCGCGTTGGTGTTGGGAGATAATGCGAAGGCCGACTGGCATCCGTTCGATAAGATTCGCGAAGGGGTTACAACGATTCTGTCGGAAGTGGTTGAGATTACTTATACGGAGGATTACGATGCATTGTTAGCGGACAGTTTGAACAGCTACGATGTATTCGTCTCCCTTGCTGATCAATGGAAAAACAAACTTACATCCGAACAGACTGCGGGCTTGCTTTCCTTCGTCAGCAACGGCGGTGCCTTCGTCTGTATCCATAACGGCATATCGCTGCAAAGCCGATCCGAGGTTTGCCGGATGATTGGAGCAAAGTTTACCGGTCATCCTCCGTACCGCGAAATTCAGATTGAGGTGGCAGCAACGGACCATCCCATCATGAAGGACGTTCCTTCGTTCATCATTCAGGACGAGCCGTATCAGTATGATTTGCTGCCTTATACGGACAAGACGGTATTAATGGAATACGAACATGAGGGAGGCAGGGTTCCAGCAGGGTGGTGTCAGGAATATGGGCTGGGACGGGTCGTCTACCTGATGCCGGGACATGATGCCGGACCGTTCGATATTCCTGCCTACCGCACAGTTATCCGTCAAAGCGTACAATGGGCTGCTAAGCTGTTGTAATTGTCCATTCTGATTATGACAGGACATCTCCTCTGATCTGCCATGTCGCTGCATCAAGCGATGAAACAGATCGAAGGCGAGATGTCCTTTTCTTTTGCCGACAGCGTCAAGCGCAGCGGTTGTGTCCAATTTGCAAATGCGGCAGGAATTTGTAAGCATGCATCGAATACAATCGTGCAAAGCATGATCCCTTTAAGATCGAACCGTCCTGCTTACATGCAGGCGTCAGGAAGCAGGGGATCAGATTGAATCGGACGAGGTGGAGCTTTGGTTAAGCGCAGTAAACTGGTAAGAAGAGGGGTCATCCTGCTTGGGATTATACTAATCATCGGGATTTATGGATACATACAAAATAATTGGATTGAAGTAGACCGAATTGCCGTTCCCATAGAAGGCTTGCCGAAGGCCTTCAACGGCTACACCATCGTGCATGTATCCGATGTGCATCTCGATCAGCAGGCAGCATCGATCGATCATTTGATCCGTCTTGTTCGAGAGCAAGAGCCGGATCTGATCGTCATGACCGGAGACTTGGTCGATCGGGGTACTGCACTTGAGACAAGCGGACTGGACCGCTTGTGTCGGGGACTGGCCCATATCGCCGTTACATATGCCGTTACCGGCAATCATGAGCACGATCATGACGGACGGGCAGAACAGTGGCGGGAGATTGTAACAGCCAACGGGGTCAAAGCGTTAGACAATCAGTTCGATTGGGTGGAGAGAGAAGGAGAGCGGCTGTTCATCGCAGGCTTGGCGGACAGTATTCCTTATTCGCCTGAGTTGTTCCGTGATGCAGCAGGGGCAGAGGTGCCTATGCTGCTCTTGGCACACCGGCCGGAGCTCTTCGACAGTTATGCCAGCCGTGACCATGATATTCGTCCCAGTCTCGTGTTCTCCGGGCATGCGCATGGAGGGCAAGTGCGCATCCCCTTTCTCGATCAGGGCGTCATTGCGCCCAATCAAGGCCTGTTCCCTGCCTACACTGCCGGAATGTATGAGGAGAACGATGTGCGCATGTTTGTGAGCCGCGGCCTGGGCAACAGCATTATCCCAATGCGAATTCACAACAGACCGCATCTGCCCGTCATTGAGCTGACAGGAGAAGCCGTTGTGCAATAGCTTGCGAACAAGAGAGAATGTCGTCTACTTGTGTGGCTTGTGAAAAATCGTAAATGGAGCAAAGGATCGTTCAAAAGCGCTAGTCGCTTGCTGAGTCAGGAAGGAGGAGGGCGGATGAAACGAAGACTGGTCATCGCCGGGACAGGCAGTGGGGTCGGGAAGACAACATTAACAATCGGGCTTATGGCCGCATGGAGAAGAAGGGGCTTGGCAGTCCAAGGTTTCAAGTGTGGACCGGACTATATTGACCCCAGCTATCATAGGGCTGTAACAGGCAGGCCATCCCGTAATCTGGACAGCTGGATGCTGTCGCCGGAAGCTGTCAGAGAGATCATGGCGAAAGGAAGTCAGGATGCTGACATTTCTGTCATCGAGGGCGTCATGGGCTTCTACGATGGCAAAAGTCCCGAATCGAATGCAGGCAGTACCGCCGAGATTAGCCTGATTACAGAAAGTCCCGTGCTGCTGGCTGTCAACTGCAGCAGCATGGCTAGGAGCGCAGCAGCCATTGTCAAGGGCTTTCAGAGCCTGGACCCGAAAGTTCGCATCGTTGGCGTATTTGCCAACCAGGTTGGGAGCGAAGGACACTTTCAACTCGTCAAGCGAGCTATTGAGCAGGAATGCGGCATTCCAGTCATTGGCTATCTCCGCAAGGAGGAAGCGATTGAAATCCCGGAACGACATCTGGGACTGATTCCGTCGCTGGAGAGAGGAGAGCTGGCTCCCTTGTTTGGTCAGCTGGCGGATTTGATTGAGGCTCACGTTGACCTCGATCAAGTATTCGCACTTTCCGAGGCGTCTGAGCTTGCGGCAGAGCCTGTGCTGTTCCGCGGCAGTCCAAGCCGGCCGCGTATCCAAATTGCAGTAGCACGCGACGCTGCCTTCCATTTTTATTATCCTGAAAATTTGGAGCTGTTGGAGTGGCACGGGGCGCGGCTGCTCTATTTTTCGCCTCTGGCGGGAGAGTCGGTGCCTGCGGAAGCGGACGGTCTATATATCGGTGGCGGGTTTCCTGAGGAGTTCGCCCCAGTCTTGGCATCCCAAAAAAGCGGGATTCGCAGCATGAAAGACGCGATTACCCGAGGCTTGCCAACCTTGGCGGAATGCGGCGGATATATGGTATTGAGCGAGTCGATCCAGACGACGGACGGCGTTGTTTATCCGATGGCCGGCCTGGTGGCGGGTCGCGTGGTGATGCAGGACAAGCTTGCAGCATTGGGTTACAGGGATGTGCGCGGCACTTCATTCAATTTTTTGTTGCCCGATGGGGAGACAGCGAAGGGACATGAATTCCACTACTCTGTTATGCTGCAGGATGCAGAGAGGGCATCAGATTCAGATAAACAAGGTGATCCCATCGCGGGGGCGGCTTACGAAACTGCAGGCAGATTCGGCATGAAGCGGGAAGGATTCGCTTTCGCCAATTTGTGTGCGGGCTATACCCACTTGCATTTCGGGTCGAACCCTGAAATCGTCAGGAGGTGGATCAGGTTGTGCGAGTTGGCAAGGGAAGAACGGAACCATTCGTAAATTTTCCAAATTTTTATTTTCAAACGGGCCGTTTATAAGCTATACTGTCCTTAAAGCTGGTGAAAACGTTTGCGCAATACATAGGCAGGCGCCGCGCTGCAGCAATCCGCCCCCACATGGAATGGAACCGCCAGTTCATCCTTCACCGCAGACACTTCATCTGTACAAGCATGCAAGTCAGTACCGGTCATTTTCTGCATGACCGCCATCCGCATCATGACGTCTCCTACAAATTGAAATTATTTGCACACGCAATCGCGAATGTTCTGTGCGACACATTTGCCGCGTCAATCATTCAACTGCTCGACGTTTTCTATGCGGCAGCTCCATGTTCATACATTCCCATGCCCAAAGGAGGCCTAATTATGTCGGGTTTGACAGATGGCCGTCATCGTCCGCTCTGGCCTTTGACCCATCCGCAGAAGAGGATTTGGTATATGGAAAATATCTATCCTGGCACGTCCATGCACAACATTATCGGATCCGTGAAGTTCAGGGGAGAAGCCGAATTTTCTTTGCTGGAAGAGGCTATCCACCTGCAGATCGCGCGGCACGATGGATTGCGAACCAGGTTGGCGGGAGGGGAAGGAGAGCCCCAACAGCGGTTTGCATCCTACACACCATTTCCGCTTGAGCTTCATGATTTCTCAGCTAGTCCCAATGCGGAAATCGCTTTCGAACGATGGGTGGAAGCAGAAGCCAGGAAACCTATCCCGCTTGATCGTGAATGGCTGTTCACCTTTCACCTGTTTCGCATGGATGAAGAAATCCATGGGTTCCTGCTGCTTTTTCACCATATTATCGCCGATGGCTGGTCCAGCAGCCTTGTCATCGATGAAATTTGCCAAACCTATGCACAGCTGAAACAGCAACAGCCGATTGAGGAGACAGCAGCGCCATCGTACAGTCATTTTTGGGAAAGGGAGCACCAGTATTTGCTCTCTGAACGGTGTGAGAAGGACAGGGAATACTGGCTGCACAAATATGCCGTATTGCCGGAGACGCTGCCGGTTCCGGGACAAGCTGAGGTGACAGGCAGACGCAATTCCTATCAGCTCGACGCAGACCGATCGCATAGGGTCAAGCAATTGGCCAAGGAGCAGCGCAGCTCGCTTAATACTTTTTTTATTCTGATTTACCTGATTTATTTGCACAAGACAACCGGCCTTGAGGACCTGGTTATTGGCACGCCGGTGCTGAACCGTTCGGGCAGGAAAGAAAAGTTGACGGTCGGCATGTTCACAAGCACGATGCCGCTTCGTTATCAGATCGACCCGGAGGTGTCCTTCCTGTCCGCGCTGCAGCAGCTGCAGCAGGAGGTGGCAGCATGCTATTTCCATCAGAAATACCCGTATGATCGCTTGCTGCAGGACTTGGCGTTGAAGCGAAAAGGCTATGATCAGCTGTTTCAAACCTGTGTCAACTATTATAACACAAAGGTCACCACTAGCTGCGGTGACATGACTGTGGAGGTTAGGGAGCACGATAATGGCTGTCAGCTCTACGCCATGCAGCTCATCATCAAGGACTGGGGAGAAACGGAGAGGCTTACGCTGGATGTAGATTTCCGAACCGCGAATTATTCGGAAGCCCAGGTCGAGCAAATGATCGATCATCTATACACGTTAATCGATGCTGTGCTCGAAGCGCCGCATACCTCTATACAGCAGCTGCCGAACATGAGCGCGCTCCAGGAGGAGAAGCTGTTGATTGCGTTCAACCAGACGCATGCGGAATTTCCGAGAAGGCTGTCCGTGACGCAGTTATTTGAACAGCAGGTCCGTCAGACGCCGAACAAATGGGCAGTGAGACACGGCAATCAAGCATTTACCTATAAACAGCTGAATGAGCGGGCTAATCAACTTGCCCGATTCCTGAGATGCAAGGGGGTTAATAAAGAATCGGTCGTAGGCGTGATGACGGAACATGGTATTGAAACCATCATAGGGATATTGGCCATTTTGAAAACAGGCGGGGCGTATTTGCCAATCGATCCGTCCTATCCGGACGAACGCGTAGCATTCATGCTCGAGGATACGTCATGTGCCATGGTCATGATCAATCAGGAAATCAGAAGTCACTGGCCGGAGCATATTTTCCAGCTCGATCTGCGGGACCCTATGCTGTATGCGGGTGACGGAAGCGACTTGAGCGTGGCGCATCATCCGAGCGACTTGGCCTATATCATTTATACTTCAGGTTCTACCGGCCAGCCCAAGGGCGTCATGATCGAGCACCACAGTTTGACTCACTACATATGGTGGGCCAACAAAATGTACGTCAAAGGGGAAGAAGTATTCGCCCTATATTCGTCACTCGCTTTTGATTTGACGGTTACCTCGATTTTCACGCCGTTAATCAGCGGCGGCACCATTGAAGTGTACCGGGACGATGGCGAGGAATACGTACTTCATCGCATGATGCAAGAGCGGAAGATTACGGTTTTGAAATTGACTCCTGCGCATCTTTCTCTCCTGCGGGAGTGTGACAACAGGCGTTCCTCGGTCAAGCGTCTGATCGTTGGCGGGGATGATTTGAAAACGAGCCTGGCGCGAGACATCCAAGACAGCTTTGGGGGGGGACATTGATATTTTCAACGAGTACGGACCAACGGAAGCCACCGTCGGCTGTATGACGCATTTGTATGACAGAGACAAGGACAAGCGGGTATCCGTGCCGATTGGCGTGCCCGCTGACAATATGCAGATCTATGTGCTGGACGCACACTTGAACCCGGTTCCGGCCAATACCATCGGCGAACTGTACATTGCGGGCGAAGGCTTGGCCCGAGGCTATTGGAACAGAGATCAGCTGAATGAGGAGCGCTTTCTGCCGAATCCGTTCGTGCCGGGAGCACGCATGTACAAGACAGGCGATTTGGCGAAGTTTCTGGACAATGGATTGATCGAATATGGGGGACGGAACGACCACCAGGTGAAGCTTCATGGCTATCGGATCGAATTGGGTGAGATCGAAGCTTGTCTGTTGTCGCATCCTGCGGTGAACGACGCGCTTGTGCTGGACTGGACGACGGAATCAGGAGGCAAATTCTTGTGTGCTTATGTAGTTGTTTCGTCCGACGTGTCAACAAGTGATTTGCGGCTCTATGTTGAGCAGCGGCTGCCGTTTCATATGGTGCCGGCTGCGCTGATGGAACTGGACGCCATTCCGCTTAACCGCAACGGCAAGGTTGACCGTGATGCGCTGCCTGCTCCCGCAACCGGGGGCACTGCGGGAGATGCTGAGATCGAGACGCTTACTGAACGGGAGATCACATTTCTCGATCAGGTCAAAGCCGTTCTGCATGTAGAGCATGCGGGCCTGCAGGACAACTTCTATCACCTGGGCGGCGATTCTATCAAAGCGATACAGCTTTCTGCGAAGCTGCGCAGCGCAGGCTTTGCCTTGAAGGTTCGCGAGATCCTGGATCATCCGGTGCTGGCGCATATGCTCGCACAGACGACGGACGACCAGATTCCCGTTCTTCCCGCTCGCGAGGAACAGTGGACGGGTCCGGTCGGAGAATGGCCGATTATTGCTTGGTTTTGGGAGCAGCCACTGTCCAATCCGGCTTATTACAATCAATCTGTTCTGCTCAAGCTGCATGAAGATATTGCCGCTGAAGTTGTGGAGGAAGTTCTCCAAACCGTGATAGAGCGTTATGATGCTTTCCGCATCCGAATCGATATGAACACGCGTGCACTCTATTACGACAACAGTCCGGCCAAAATCAAAGTGGGCATATTCTCGCTGCGGCATCTGCAGGCCAATGAGCAGCAGGCGGAGATGGAACGGATGGGCGCCATGCTGAAGTCGGGATTTGCTGCTGAGCCCGGCATGCTGTTCCGCGCTTGCAAATTCGATCTTGGACAGAATGGAAGCCGATTGCTGCTCACCGCACACCACCTGATTATGGACGGCGTATCCTGGAGGATACTGCTGGACGACTTCACCGAGCTGTATGGAGCCAGAATGAAGAAGCGGCAAGCGAACTTGCCTGCTCCGACTCATTCGCTGCGCGCCTGGGCGCACCATCTCCGCAGCCATGTGGACGCATTTAAGCAGGACTTCGAATACTGGCGGACAGAGGCAGCGCATAGCAGGGGTGTGGAGCCGGAGTTGAGACTGGGCGAAGATACTGTGGCCAGCAGTGAGACGTTGACTTTTCGTTTGCATCGGTCTGAGAGCGAGCAGTTTTTGCGTGCTGCTCACCGGGCATACCGAACCGAGCCTCAGGATCTGCTTTGCACGGCACTGGCATTAACGTTGTTTGAAAGCTTTCGCGTCGAGAAGACGGTCATCGAGCTGGAAGGGCACGGCAGGGAACCCTTGAACGACAGCATCGATGTTTCGCGTACCATGGGGTGGTTTACCAGTCTGTACCCTGTTCAGCTGGCGCAGACAGGCGGGTCGCTGGACGCGGCCATTAAGACAACCAAGGAAAAGCTGAGACAAGTTCCGCGCAAAGGCTTGGGGTACGGCATATGGCGCTATCTCGCGAAAGCGCAGCATCCAATGGGCGAGCATAAGCCCATTCGTCTGAATTATCTCGGAGAACTGGACACGACTATGAACAACTCGTTATTTGCCCTGTCAGCGGAGACAACAGGTCCGGAATCTGATCCGGATAACCCGCTGACTGCCTTGATCGAGTTCAATGCCTGGATTGCAAACGGCTGCCTGCAGGTACACGCCACATACAGCAGGAACCGCATGTACACGACCACGATGACGTCCTTGATGGAACTGTTGGACAAAAAGCTGAAAGCTATTTTGCATCATTGCTGCACGAAAGGGGACAGCGAGTTCACACCTTCAGACTTTCATACGGCCAAGCTGTCCCAGGATGAGCTGGACGGGCTGCTGCTATGAGTCTGGCAACTGGCAAAAACCAAGCAAAGGTGTGGGGAACTTGAATAGAATAAATGCCGTGATTCGCGACGATAACCCATTGTCCTTGTTCCAATATGTGCGCGCGAGAGGCTATGCCGGGAACCGCATGGACATTCCGCGGCCGGAAAGGTTCAAGCACTTTCACGGGTCATCCGTCCGCTTGAAGACATCCTTGTTCCATGAAGAGGAGAGCAAGCCATTTTCCCTTGACGGCGTTCATGTGCTGGAACAGATATTGCTGCCGTCTTACGGCGTAACCTCAGTGAAATTCCATGGCCATCAGTCGGAGCTGTTATGGTCGTTCCCCTCGGCAGGAGCTTGCTACCCGATCGAAATTTATGTGGCCATCCGCTCTTTGACAGGCGTTCCGCCGGGCATCTACTATTATGCTGCGCTGCAGGCGTCCCTGTACAAGCTGCGGGATTTCAACGAGGAGGATCGGTTCGAGGAGCTGCTGCTGCCGGAGGACCGACAAGCAGACTTTTATTTCATCGTAACGACTGTTCCTTGGCGCAGCTGCTGGAAGTACTCCTACAAAGGCTACCGCTTCAGCTTCATTGACGCCGGGCATGTGACAGCCAACTTTCAGCTCGTTCTTCAATGTCTGGGCTTGCGTACAAACGTGTATACCGGAACAGTCTCCAACAAACTGCGCGAGCTGCTGCAGTTGAGTCCATATGAGGATGCAGCCTCGGTTATCGCCGTTCACCACACGGCGGAGTCAGACCAATCGACCGAGCCGGTTCTAGAGCAAGCGTCCACTGTGGAGAGGGATGTATGGGAGGAAAGCCATGCAGCCGTTGCAAGAGAAGCTGGCGAACGTCCGTTTGCACGTTCGGAGGCGGCGCAGGATACAGGAATCGAGACGTTCGACTGGCACCCGATCTTCTTGTTTCGGAACCAGGTTGACCGATTTCGGCAGGAACCGGACCGAGCCTGGCTTGCCCGCCACAAGCTGCCGCCGGAATGGCTGGAATATGCGCAAGCGTTGCAGCTGATCATTCGGAGAAGATCAAGCTCATCGTATCAGCAGAGGGCCATTAGCAAGCAATCATTTCAGCACATGCTGCAATTCATGCAGGAGACGGAAATGACGGGCATCACCCTGTATATGTTCATTCACGCAGTAGAGGGGATACCGCCGGGTATCTACCGGTGGGACGGGGAGCTGGCTTGCGTGCGGAGGGGAGAATGCCGCGAGCTGTCCGCCAGCCTTAGCCTGGGCCAGATGTTCGTCAGGGACTGCTCGGTCCTGTTTATGTACGCAGTGGACATACCGACCTCTCGCCAAGACAGCTATGCCCTATACCAGCAGCGGCTTATCGACGCCGGCATACTCGGGCAGCTCGTCTATCTGAAATCACAGGAGATGGGGCTCGGCTACTCGGCGATCGGCGGCTACTACGACGAGGAAGTGAAAGAAGTTCTGCAGCTGCCGCCGGAGCAGCAAGTCATCTATGCAGGGACATGGGGAGTCGATGCGAAGGATGACGCCATTAAGCATGATCGATATCGCTTGAATGAAGGAGGGAACTGATGGGCAGAGCTGTTTTTTTCAGTGTGGACTTGCACGGCCATGTCAATCCTACCTTGGGATTTGTGCGAAGTCTTGTCGAGTCCGGCGAAGAGGTGTTTTATTATTCGGGTCCTGCATTTCAGCCGATTATCGAGTCTACGGGCGCGAAATTCAGGAGTTATCGAGGGGATGTGCAGTTTGGCACTTATGACGGCGGCGGAATTGAAACCTTTCTGGTAACGGCGGACTTTATTTTGCAGAGGAGCCAGGTTGTGGTCGAGCATTTCCGCGAGGAAATAGGCCGCTTGCAGCCTGACTATATCATTCACGACGCTTTCTGCTATTGGGGCAGAGAATTTGCTTCTATGCTGCGTATACCCGGCATCTCGGTCTTTGATCATTTTGCGTATATCGATGAAATGGCCGATTTCGATCCGGATTTTTTCCTGAGACATGTGCTGCGGGCAGAGAATGATCCGGTTTACCGGAACAGTCCGGACCCGATCCAGTTGTACAGAAGGCTTCTGAACAAGCTGGCCAAGCTGATTCGCGCAAAATATGGTCTCGGGGAGATCAATGTGATCAACGATATATTCTGCAGCAAGCAAGGCTTGAATGTCATTCTGACTTCCCGGGAGATGCAGCTGTATCCGGAGGCGTTCGACGACAGCTATTTATTCGCCGGATATTCGCTATATCCCCGTACGGAGCCGGATTCGTTCCCGATGGAGCGATTGGACGGGAGACCGCTGCTGTACATCGCGTTTGGCACGATTTTCAACGACGTTGCCAATCTGTACCGGACATGCATGGAGGCGTTCGGCGACACCGATTGGCAAGTAGTTATGGCGATTGGCAAGCAGGTCGATCCGGTAGATCTCGGACCGGTTCCAGCCAATTTCATCGTTCAGGATTACGTGCCGCAGCTGTCGATTCTTCAGCGGGCAACGGCATTCATTACGCATGGCGGCGCCAACAGTGTGCATGAAAGCATCTGTCATGAAGTGCCAACGGTTGTCCTGCCCCAGAGCTTTGACCAATTCATGGGCGCATTGGCGGTGGAACGGGCGGGAGCGGGTATTTACCTGCGCGGGGACGAGCCTTCTGCGATGCAATTGCGGGACGCTGTCACCCAGCTGATTCGTGATCCTGCCTACAAGGAGAACTGCCGGAAGCTGAAAGCGACCTTTGAACAAGCAGGGGGACCGACGCGCATCGCAGAGGAAATCTTGCGTTACACAGCGGAATGGCAGCCGAAAGAAGCAACGCAAATCCAACAACACTCAGGAACAAGAGGAGAACGATGATAAGAACAAGATTACGTTGGCTGAGCTTATGCCTGTTCATGACGGCACTGCTTGTCGGGATGGCTCTCGGCCCGTCGCCGGCCCCGTCGGCAGCGGCCGCATTGTCGGAAAGCGATTGGGCTGAACTGATTCCCCTGGTCGAGAAATACCGGAAGGAGAGCGGCATCCCCGGAATGTCCGTAGTCCTTGTAAGCGAAGACGGGAGCGTGTTCAAACAAGGCTTCGGCTACGCGGATAGGGGGGAGAACCGGCCTGTAACCGCCGATACGCTGTTTGAATTGGGTTCCACCAGCAAGGCTTTTACGGCATTGGCGCTTTTGCAGCTGGAGGAACAAGGCCTCGTGGAGCTGGAGGCGCCGGTGCAGCAATACCTGCCATGGTTTCAAATGGTTTATGAGGGTCAGCCAGCAGACATGCGCTTGTACCACCTTCTGCATCACACGAGCGGCATCCCCTTCAAATCCATAGGGGCTATTCCGGAGGCAACAGGGGATGATGCCCTGGAGCGAACGGTACGCACACTGGTTGGCGGCGAGCTTGACTTCGCCCCTGGCGAGGAATACTTGTACGCGACGATCAATTACGACGTGCTAGGCCTGATTATTCAAGAACTGAGCGGGCTTACCTACGAAGCGTATGTGGAGCAGCATGTGCTGGCTCCGCTCGGCATGAACGACACGTATTTGTTCAGGGATGAGGCGTCTGCGCGCATGGCTACCGGCTATCGCTGGTCATTCCTGCGGCTGGACGCATATGATGCTCCGATATACCGGGGCAATACGCCTGCAGGCTATGTGATTTCCAGCGCCAACGATCTGGAGAAGTGGCTTCGCTATCAGCTGGGATGGGAGCAGCCGGCGGAGTGGAGCGATGAGCTGCGCTTGCGCGCACAGCTTCCGGACAGGTCAGTAGCTCCAAGTCCGGACGGCGCTTCCTACGCTGCAGGCTGGGCGGTATTCCAGCGAGGCAGCGGAGAGATTTCACACGGGGGCAACAATCCGAACTTCTCTGCATTTATTGCGTTGCGTCCGGGGGATGGCTTTGGCGTAGCCGTTCTGGCTAATCTTAATTCAGCCTATACCGAGATGATCGGCCAGAGCATTGTCAACCAGCTGCTGGACAAGGAGCTGCCCGACCCGCCTACCGATCTGTACAAGACGCTGGATCAATTCTCTTCCTCGATTGTGTTCGTGCTCATTCCCGTCAGCATCGTGCTGGCGTGGCTTATCGGGCGCATCATATGGGAGGCGCTGCAGGGAAGGCGGCGCTATTCGGGAAGCAGAGGGAAGCTTGCAGCAAGTATGGGAATCTTTCTCCTCTTTGTATCCGGCATTGCCTATAGTCTTTACCAACTGCCGAATGTGCTCTTTAATGGGTTGAACTGGCCGTTCATGTATGTATGGACTTCGTCCGCAATGCCTGCTGCGGCTTGGTCCCTGTTCGTGGCCGTGTGTCTGTTCAGCGTGTATTATATTCTGTCAGTTTTTTATGCGAAGCCGAAGGAAAAGGCTTTTTTCTCCCTGATCCTGCTTAGCTTTGTCAGCGGATTCGGCAATGCGCTCATCATCTTCATCGTGAACGAAGCCTTGAATCGGGAAGGATTCCAAAGCGGCTTGCTGCTCTACTTCTCCTTAGGTCTTCTGCTTTATGTAGTCGGGCAAAAACTGGTGCGCACGCGTCTCATCCATATAACGAACCAAATGGTTTATGAGAAGCGGGTTGTGCTGATAGACAAGCTGCTGGACAGCTCCTACCAGCATATTGAGAAGATGGAAAGAGGGCGGATCGAAGCTTCGCTCAACAATGATACGGAGACGATCAGCAATTTTTCGAATATTGTCATTACGGGCGCTACCAGCTTGGTAACGTTGATCTGTTGCTTCGTCTACATGGGCATGCTGAGTCTCTACGGCTTGCTTGTCTCGTTAGGAGTCATCGTCCTGGCAGCCGGCCTGCACTTTCTAATGGGCAAGCAGGCTAACCGGCTGTGGGAACAGACGCGCGATATTCAGAATATATTCTTCAAGTTTATTCAGGATTTGATAGCGGGATTCAAGGAGCTCAGCCTGCATGCGCGAAAGCGTGACGATTTCAAAGCGGATATGAAAAGCAGCTCGCAAACCTATAAAGAAAAAAGAATTTTGGGAGATATGAAGTTTGCCAATGTCAATGTCATCGGCGAGCTGTTGTTTACATTCGTGGTCGGGGTCATCGCTTTTTTGTTCCCGCTCTTGTTCACGGAAATGAAGGATAGCGCGATTCGCAGTTACGTGTTCGTGCTGCTCTACATGACTGGTCCGATTCACGGCATATTGGGGACGATCCCTAATATTTATATGGTGCGCATTAGTTGGAAGCGCATTAATGCGCTTGTTGACCAGCTGGAGGCATTCCGCGACAAGCAACAGACGCGCGATATGCAGGTATCGTTGGCGAATCCGGTTGTGCTGGAGCTGCGCGGTGTCTCGTTTCGCTATGATCAGACAGAGGATGGCTCCTTCTCCGTAGGTCCAATCGACTATGAGTTCCGCTCCGGGGAAATCACGTTCATTACAGGCGGCAACGGGAGCGGGAAGTCTACGCTGGCCAAGCTGCTGACTGGTTTGTACACGCCGACCTCGGGCGACATTCTGATCAATGGGCGAAAGGCAACAAGTGAGGCGCTTAGTCAGCATTACTCGGCTATCTACAGCGACTTCCACCTGTTCGAAAAGCTATACGGCATGGAAGCGGACGGGAGGCAGGATCAGCTTAACACTTATTTGCAGCAGCTTCAGTTAAGCGACAAGGTCTCTTTCGCCGACGGCGCGTTCAGCACCATCCAATTGTCTACCGGTCAGCGCAAACGGCTTGCGCTTGTCATCAGTTACTTGGAGGATCGGCCGATTTACCTGTTTGATGAATGGGCGGCTGACCAAGAC
Source organism: Xylanibacillus composti (assembly GCF_018403685.1). Lineage (NCBI taxonomy): Bacteria > Bacillati > Bacillota > Bacilli > Caryophanales > Paenibacillaceae > Xylanibacillus > Xylanibacillus composti. The sequence goes on along the minus strand of NZ_BOVK01000031.1, from coordinate 4,193 downwards.
CCGGAATTTCGGACCTTTTTCTACCGCACCTTGCTGCCCGAATTGAAGGAACGGGGCAAATGCATCATCGCGATCACGCATGACGACAGATTTTTCGATTGCGCGGACTATCGAATCAAGATGGATATGGGCAAGATGTCCGAGCTGAAGCCCGCTCTGGATGGGCAGCAAAGAAGCGCCGCACAACTTACGTAAAGGATGGGAATTGAGATGGCTACAAATCAAAAACTGGACCGCAACCAAATCGAAGATATTCTGGCGCTTACCTCTACGCAGGCAGGCATGCTTTATCACTACGTCACGGATGACCAGCCGCATGCTTATGTGCAGCAGCTTGCCCTTGAATTGGAAGGCGAGATTGAGTTGCAGCATATGGCAGCTGCTTGGCAGCATGTCGCGCGAATGAATGAGATGCTGCGCACCGTATACCGCTGGGAGAAGCTGGAGCACCCGGTTCAAATCATACTGAAGCAGAAAGAAGTTCCGGTAGCCCTGTACGATCTGTCCGTCTGTGCAGCAGAAGAGCAGGCGGAGCGCATTGCGGCTCTCAGGGAGCAGGAAAGGCGCGAGGGCATTGCGATTGCGGAAGAACCGATACGCATTGCCATATGCAAGCGCAGCAGCCATGCCGCTTTTATGCTCGTCAGCTGGCATCACCTTGTTTTTGACGGTTGGAGCAATGGCGTTGTGCTGCAGGAATGGCTTTCCGCCTATGATTCGCTCTGCAAGGGAGAGCAGCCTGCCTTCCGTATGAAGACGCCGTTCAAGACATATCTCCGCTGGCAGCAGGAGCAGAACCAGGAACCCTACAAGCAGTTTTGGAGACAAACGCTGGAGGGCTGCGAGCCGCAGCCAGCTATCCCGTATGAAGTGATGGCTGCGCCTGCAGGCAACGCTTCTGGCAATGCGGGACGCTTGACAGATATTGCGGACGGGGGAAGCGGGGCTGTGCGAATGACGCTGGATGCCGCTGCGACCCAGGAAATAGCGGCCTATGCGCGGAGCATGGAGATTACGCCAGCGGCATTGTACTATGCGGCCTGGGGGTTGCTCCTGCAGCTGTACAGTCAGAGCGAGGATGTCGTATTCGGCACGACAGTATCCGGGCGGCCTGCAGAAATTGGTGGAATTGAGGATATGGTGGGGATGTTTATTTCCACTGTTCCGCTTCGCTTGAGAACGGGCGGCATTCGGAACGCCGCGGAATATGTGCAGGCTGTGCATCATGCTCTTAAAGAACGGGACGGCATGGAGTTTGCGCCGCTTGTTGACATTGCCCGTTACGCAGACAAAACGGGAGAAACGCTGTTTGATACGATTGTAGTACTGGAAAATTACCCGTTGGACAAGCGGCTGCAGGAGAGCGGCCATTTGCGGATTCGTCGTTTCGAGATGGAGGAAGCGACCCACTATGCGCTCACGCTTGGCATCCATATGTCCAATGAGATTGAGCTTGATTTGTCCTATGATCCAGCGCGTTTTTCTGAGCAGACGGTCAAGCGTATGGCCGGACATTATCGCCATGTGCTGATGCAGCTTGTTCACACACCTGACCGGAGTCTGCAGGAGCTGGAGCTTGTCACCGATGAAGAGCGGATCGAGCTGGTACAGCGGTTCAACGAGGAGCAAGAGGAGCAAGCATTCGGTCTAGTGCATACGGCCTTCGAGTTGCGGGCAGCGCTGGCGCCCGAACAATGTGCCATTCAGACGACGAACGATCAGCTCACCTATGCCGAGCTTAACGCAAGGGCGAATCAGCTCGCCAGAGTGCTGCGCGAGGCGGGTGTCCGGCCCGATCAGCCGATTGCGCTGCTCATCCCGCGTTCCGCTGACTTGTTCGCAGCGATGCTGGGTGTGCTGAAGGCGGGAGGCGCCTATATTCCAATTGACCATGAATACCCGCAAGAGCGGATCGACTATATCCTGCAGGACAGCCGGGCAGAGGTGCTGGTGACCGTGAAGGCAGCCCAGCCGCCCCGCTTCTCCGGGAAGGTGCTGATGATCGACGATGAGGCTGTGCTGGCGGGCGTCAGTCCGGCGAATCTGGAGCCGGTGAACAGGCCGGAGCACTTGGCCTACCTGATCTATACATCAGGTTCCTCGGGCAAGCCCAAAGGCGTGATGGTCGAGCATCGCCACTTGCTGGCATACGTGGATGCTTTTCAGCAGATATTTGAGCTGAATGCCGCAGATCTTGTGCTGCAGCAGGCATCCTGTTCCTTCGACCATTTCGTTGAAGAAGCCTACCCGGCTCTGCTGAACGGGGCCGGCGTCATGGTGGCCGATCGGATGGAGGTATTGGATCTGGATGTGCTGCAGGGATTGATCGAGCAGTACGGGGTGACGGTCGTTACCTGCCAGCCGTTGTTGTTGAATGAATTGAACAAGCGCACTGGGTTTGAACGGGTGAGGCTGTTCATCAGCGGCGGCGATATGCTGAAGAAAAGCCACATTGACAAGCTTCTGCAGGCTGCACAAGTGTACAATTCCTACGGACCGACAGAGGCGACCGTGTGCGCCAGCTATCATCGCTGCGAGCAGGACGACCCAAGCCGCGTGCCGATTGGCCGACCGATCCGCCATTATCGGGTCTATGTGCTGGACGCATACAATCGGTTGATGCCGATTGGCGTTCCGGGCGAAATCTGCATCGCCGGCGCAGGCGTAGCACGGGGGTACTACGGCAATGAAGCGTTAACCAGCAGGTCTTTCGTTGCCGATCCGTTCTATCCGCAAGCGCGCATGTATCGAACCGGAGACATGGGAAAATGGCTGCCTGACGGCAGACTGGCGTTCCTCGGCCGCAATGATGATCAGGTGAAGATACGCGGCTATCGCGTGGAACCTGGCGAGATTGAGCATGCGCTGGCAGCGCATCCGGAGGTCGAACAGGCCGTAGTCATTTCGATGGAGGAAGCGGGAGGAGAAGCATCGCTTGCTGCATATATAAAGCCTGCTGCATCGGCTTCAGAGACTTCCCCCAACCTTAGAGGCTTTTTGGCGGAACGGCTGCCTAGCTACATGATCCCGTCCCGGCTGTATCGGGTAGAGCACATTCCGATGACCGCCCACGCTAAGGCGGACAAACGCAAGCTGCGGACGATTCAAGCGGAACCGTGGGATCGGCCGGCTGCAGAGAACGGTTACACCAGCGAGACGGAGGAACGCGTGCGAACAGCCTGGCAAGAAGTGCTGGGCACGGGGCAGGTAGGACTGCATGACCGCTTCTTCGACGTCGGCGGCAACTCGCTGCTGCTCATGCAACTGCACGCCAAATTGGAAAAGGCCTACGGGTGGAATATACGCGTTGCCGATCTGTTCACATACGGCACCATTTCCGAGTTTGCACGGTTTGTCGATTCTCGGACGAGCGCGTTTTCGTTCGATCGGTTAGGCGCTTACTTGTCCTTGCCGCCGGAATTTTTCATCCACGAGCCGTGGGCGGGCGGCGAGGGAGTGCTGCGCGATACGCTGCCTGCCGAGCTCGTACACGGGCTGAAGCAATTTGCGGAAGAGCATACGGTTGAGCTGGATCTCGTGCTTCTGGCCGGATTTGCCTACGTGCTGTCGGAGGTAAGCGAAGAGGAAATCATCGTATTGCATAGCGTATCCCCCAATGGGGAAACGGTCATTCCGCTTCGGCTGGACCTATCCCGGCTGGCCAGCCTGCGCGATCTGTTTGCGATCATCAAGGCGCAATATGCGCAGGGGGCGGAGCTCGGCTACCGGTTCAAGGCTGCCTGCTCTGCTGCAGAACTGCTGCATAAGCCGGACGGAAAACTGCTGCCGCTAGCATATCCGATGCAGGCTATGACTGTTCATGCGCAGGAGCTTCAGGCGTATGAGCTAGCGCTTGGCTACGAGGAGGATGGCGAAGAGATTGTCATCAGCTTCAAATTTAATGACAGAAGGCTGCATCAGCATAACATTCATACCCTGTTCGCTGTCTATGTGGATGTGCTCAAGCAGTTCTCGGAAATTCGGGTCTACACATAGAATTCATGGTCTTTTGCGTGAACTGCATGAAAGCCAGCGAAAGGGAGACGCCGCTTCGTCAATTGGAGCGGACTGCGACGGCTAACGGAAGGGAGACGCCACTTCGTCAATTGGATCGGGCTGCGACGGCTAACGGAAGTGAGAGGCCGCTTCGTCAATTGGATCGGGCTTCGACGGCTAACGGAAGTGAGAGGCCG